>JADFUQ010000059.1 GCA_015222065.1 Bacteroidota bacterium | reverse complement strand
TTCACAGAATCTGTAAAAAAGAGAATATCAGTGTCGAGGCGTTGAAATCAGGGAGTCGACGCCAGAAAGTTTCTGCGATTAGACCTCAACTGGCAAGGAAACTTGTTGAAGAATGGGGCGTTTCGCTGACTGAAGCCGGCCGTCATCTGGGAGTGTCGTTTTCTGCAATTGCTAAAACGCTTTATCGATTGAATAGCCATAAGTCTAATTAGTCGAGGGCGTCCTCAATGTCCTCCAACATAATTAAACTCGCAACATAACGTCTCTATATCCACCGTTATTTTATTTGAATCATCTCCCCAACCCTGGGCACAACTACCGAAAAACCTTCATTTTTGAGCTGATTGGCAAATAAAATCGACTGATCCTCCTCTCCATGGACTACTGCGATCTTCTTTATGCGTAAATTTGACTCCCTGACAAATCGAAGCAGTTCATTTTTATCGGCATGAGCGCTGAATCCGCCAAGCCTTTTAACATGAGCTTTAAGCGGATAAATTTTATTGAAAAATCTAAGCTGCGGAGGCGGATCTTTTCTGCCGGACTTCTCATATTCTTCGCCGCTTTCCTGTATGCGACGGCCGAGAGTGTTTTTGGCCATATAACCGACTATAAGAACGGTGTTTTTTGCATTATGTATCTTATAACGCAGATGGTGCAAAATGCGTCCGGCCTCACACATCCCGGAAGCAGCAATAACAATATGCTGTTTTTCATCCCGCATGAGATCCATCGATTCATCAACCGATTGTACAAAACGGAGCTGATCAAACATAAAAGGGTTTTCGCCGTTCTTTAGAAAGACTTCTTTGGTTTCTCTGTCATAAACTTCGGGATGTTCGCCATAAACACCCGTTAGTTTAGTCGCAAGAGGGCTGTCAACATAAACCGGCCTCCGCGGCACTTCTCCCTCATCATAGAGTTCATGAAGAAAATATAGAATCTCCTGTGTGCGTCCATATGCAAAACATGGTATTAAAACAGAACCACCCCTGTTGAAAGTATCGATAAGCACCTGCTTTAATTGTTGTTTTAAATCCTTCACCGGTTCGTGCAAACGATTACCGTATGTGCTCTCCATAATCAGTAAATCTATGTTCCTGTCCTCTTCGTGAAAGTTCAGGGTCGGATTTTTTAGTATCGGCGTATCAAATCTGCCTATATCACCGGTATAACAAACAGTATATGATCTGCCGTTTTCAATGGTTTTGATAATGGAAAAGGCTGATCCAAGAATATGACCGGCATCATAAAAGGTACAGGTCGTATCCTTCCCGATTGTTATTGGCTGGCAATATGGATAACCGTTAAAATATTTAAATGATTGCTGTGCTTCAGAAACAGTATATAGCGGCCTGACACTTTCTATATGGTATTTCTCAATATATTCGTTAATTTTTTCCGTGTTAAGAGTATTACGATGAGCTTTTAAAATTTTTCTTATCTTTTCATTGTCACGGCCTGATTTCTTTTTCTTATCCGAAGATGTCAGTAAACTATACAAATATGAACGGACGGTTTTATAATTAAGATAATTTGCATCCGATTCATGAATACAAGCGGAATCATCCAGCAGATATTTACAGGCATCAGCCGTGGCTCGCGTGCAGATGATGTTTCCGTTAAATCCATTTTTCGTGAGCAGGGGAATGCGGCCGGAATGGTCTATATGGGCATGCGAAAGCACTACATTTGTGATAATCTGCGGATCAAAAGAAAACACTCTGTTTTTTTGTTCGGTCTCCTTCCGTCGGCCCTGAAACATTCCGCAATCCAGCAGTATCCTGTCGATTTCGGTTGTAACAAGATGCATCGATCCCGTGACTTCCCGCGCTGCGCCATAAAATGTTACATGCATAGCAATAATCCTCTAATCCCTGACCACCGATCGGTCAGAGCGGCGATGATATCCACAACTGAGTAATACCATTCATCATTATGCCATATTCTGCGGATTTCTTTACTCTGGAAAACAAACAATTTGTTTTTCAATTCATCCATAATTAAACCTTATAATTCTTGATTTACATAGGGACAATTTGTCCCTATGTAGTTGCCAATTTCTTTATTCTTCAATTCTTCCTTGTCAATTGCCCTTCAAATGCTTTTTGCAGGATTGATTTTTTTAGTTCTTCTAAATTATTTAGTTTTTTTGATAGATGGTTAGAACTACAAAATACCA
>JADFUQ010000447.1 GCA_015222065.1 Bacteroidota bacterium | reverse complement strand
AACTTTTACCGGAACAATACGATAAGCAAGACCTTCAACCTGAAAATAATTTTCAAGCCCCATGTAAGCTGATCCGGGCACAGTAATAGCAATGTATATCGGTCTGTTCCAATTGTTGTTAGCCAGCAAATCGAGTACCAATAAATCATTTTTATACACCAATTCTGAAGGATATTCCCATTTCATTTCTTTAAGTATATTTCCGGCTAACCTAACAGGTACAGTTCCCGTATTCATAACATTGGCAGAGTCGATCTTAAGGAGAAACTTCTTTGTTGGAAAGAAATCAAGTAATTCACCTCTTGCAAAGGGTGATCGTGTCTTTGTTTTCCTGCCATCACTGGCAACAAAATCCATAAGCTCTTTCAGGTCATAATACCCATCAATTTTTTCATTAAAAAGCACAATATCTCTTGTCCCCTGTATGTATTTTTCATTTTTCAAAGAAAACGGAACAGGATCTGATTCATAAGCTTTTGCTCTCATCTGATCAATATACCAATCTCCTCCCAGGTAACTAAGATTCACCACACGCACATCTGTTCTTATACCTTCAACTTCCTGTGCATACCAAAGTGGAAAGGTATCATTGTCACCATTTGTGAATAATATCGCGTTTGGCGCACATGAATTAAGGTAATTACCGGCAAAATCGCGGGCTGTATATCTTCCCGACCGGTCGTGATCATCCCGGTTTTCGAAGGCCATCAGAAGAGGTACAAATACAAAACCGGCCAGAATAGAGATTCCAACACTCAAACGATAAGGCAAAATTTTATTCAAATAGTCAGCAATAGCATAAACGCCTAGCCCTATCCAGATACTGAAAGCGTAAAAAGAACCGGCATAAGCATAATCCCTTTCCCTTGGCTGATGAGGTGTTTGATTAAGATAAATCACAATAGCTATGCCGGTAAAAAAGAATAATAACATTATTACCGAGAAATTTTTCCTGTCCCTTTTATAATGAAATATTAAGCCAAGTAACCCAAGTATCAATGGAAGTAAATAGTATCTGTTCTTTGCAGGATTGTTTTTCAAATGATCTGGTAGGTTTTCCTGGTCTCCCAATCGCCATTCATCCAGAAAATTAATTCCACTCAGCCAGTTACCTTCAAGAATACTCCCATGTCCCTGAATATCATTTTGCCGCCCTGCAAAATTCCACATAAAATATCTGAAGTACATATGTCCAAGCTGGTATCGAAAGAAGAATTTCAAGTTCTCGCCAAAGGTTGGTTTAGCAACCTGACGCGATCCTCCCTGTCCGTCAGGAAGAGTTAAATTTATACCTTCAATCCCTGCCCATTCTTTATAATCCCGAATATGCTGATCTTCTCTGCCATACATTCTTGGGAACAGGGTCATAAACCTGGTGTCATACACATATTCGGGTTTCCTCATTGTAACAATATATTTTCCATCTTTCCTGGTATATAGCCGTTTCCCATCTTTAATATCTCTCAACGGGGCATTGTAATATTGTCCATGAATTAAAGGACGACTACCATATTGTTCCCTGTTCAGATATGATAGTAAGGAAAACAGGTTGTCAGGATTGCTCTGATCCATTGGGGGATTTGCATCAGACCTTATTATAATTAGAGCATAAGATGAATATCCGATAAGTATCACAGTTATACCGGTAATAATTGTATTAAGTATTACCTTTTGTTTCTTAACTGTATATCGAATACTCCAGGTAATAAGAATTATCAGGATAATAATATAAACAATTGCTCCTGAATGATATGGAAGATGGAGAAAGTTTACACAAAGAAGCTCAAATACCGTAGCCAGTTTTACAACTCCGGGAATAATTATATATATAATTGTACCAAGTAAAACTATGGAAACCAAAGCTGCAGAGATAATACCTTTTTTTGAAGGCTTGTGCTTTCTGAAATAATAAACAAAAACAATTGCCGGTATTGCAAGCAGGTTTAATAGATGAACTCCTATTGATAAACCCATCAGGTAACAGATTAGAATTAACCACCGGTTAGCAAATTTCTCATCGGCAATATTTTCCCATTTTAGAATAGCCCAGAATACTACTGCTGTAAATAGAGAAGATGTTGCATACACCTCTCCTTCAACAGCAGAAAACCAGAATGTGTCAGAAAAAGTATACGTTAGTGCACCTACTATTCCACTACCCAGAATCAGAAAATAACCAGTTTTACTTTTATCTCCAATATTTATAAAAAACTTCCCGGCAAGGTGGGTAATTGTCCAGAACAGGAAAAGAATTGTAAATGCACTTACAAGTGCTGATAATGAATTGATCATCGCTGCCACATTTGTAACATTCCTGCCGGCAAACAGTGAAAAAAACCTTGCCAGTAACATAAAAAACGGAGCTCCGGGCGGATGTCCAACTTCAAGCTTATATGCAGACGAAATAAATTCTCCGCAATCCCAAAAACTGGTTGTCGGCTCAATTGTCAGGAGATAAACAACTAAAGCAATAAGAAATATGATCCAGCCTGTAATGTTATTCCAGAATTTGAATGTTTTCATATTAATTTGACGCATAGGGATTTCATAATCTTCCAAATTTAGCAGTTTCATTTGAATAGTATTAAACTATTTAATAACATAGTTTCGCAAAATAATTAAAAAAAAATATTTGATTGGTATTTTATACTAATTTTGGTTATTCCCAATACTGAATAATTCTTATATGAACCGTGCTTTTCATTTTATGGTTTTACTCTTTTTCTTTTTGATTCCGTTTACAAAAGCTCAATATACGGATTCAATATTTCAGGATCAGATAATAATTGATCCGGCAAATAAAAATAATCTAAGTCTAAAAATCACTAATGCAAACTTTGTAAGGAATAACGAATACTTTGCCCCATTTGCTGAAGGTTACACATTAATCGGATATTTTATACAGCCCGAACTGAAATTTCAGCCCGGAGAGAAAACAATGTTTTCAGCCGGTATTCATTTTCTAAAATATTCCGGGCTTGAACATTTCTCACAATATTTACCTGCTTTTTCATTTCACTATAAACCGGGAAAACATTTTACATTTATTTTGGGCACCCTGCAAGGCTCTTTAAACCATCAAATGGAAGATCATATGTTGAGTTTTGAAAAATATTATACCCATAATTTAGAGAACGGTACTCAATTTCTGTTCAATTTTAATAATTTCAGATCTGATCTGTGGGTAAACTGGGAGCAATTTATTACTAAGGGGGACCCTTTCAGGGAAAGACTTGTATTTGGCACATCTTCCGAGATTTCTTTTAATAACAGTGATAATTCATTACGCGCTTTAATTCCATTACAAACACTAATGATACATAAAGGCGGGCAAATAGATTCCTCTCCGCTTCCTGTTGAAACATATTTAAATTCAGCAACAGGTCTTGACATTTCAATTAAAACGTCAACTGAAAAAGTTATTGGTTTTAGAACACTGTTTTCTACTTTTAACGATTTAACAAAAAAAGAAATCTATCCTTATCAAAAAGGAACAGCTTTTTATTTTAAAACCTATTTGGAAACAAACCGGACTGATTTTTCCCTGGGTTACTGGAAAGGGAACAGGTTTATAACCCCAAAAGGCAATCCGCTTTTCAGCTCAGTTTATAAAAAAACAGGTAATACCGGCGATCCATCAAGAGATATTTTTACAGCTTTTATTGCTTATCATATTGAACTAGACGATTTTGTCAGGTTTATTCTGCAAGGAGAATCATATTATGATATTGAAAGATCAATTTTTGATTACAGTTTTGGACTACATGTACTTTTTAAGCAAGAATTTTTTCTCAGGAATGTTAAGAATATAGCTTCGCATAGTAATTAACTCAGGTTGCTATTTATTAATGAATAGAATCTTTCAAAACAAATCTCCAGGGTTTATTTTTCCATTTATCACCGGCATAATTGATCCCAATTCTTGGAGCAGTAAAAAAATCATTCTTTTTGTGGCTGTTCTCAATCCATATTCTGTTTGAATTAATAAGATCCTCACCATAAAATGAATTGTTAACTTTTAATTCTCCTGACAATATCCCCGGACCTTTGAAATTCTCTATTCCCCTTATTAATACTGCCTGTGGATTATCTTTTTCGCCTGTAACAATATTCAGCATCCAGTACATTCCGTAAACAAGATAGACATAAATTTTACCTCCTTCGTGGTACATTATCCCGGTTCGTTTTGTGTGCCCTTTGCTCGCATGGCAAGCTTTATCTTCTTCACCTCTATATGCCTCAACTTCCGTAATAAGATACCTGACAATCCCACTTGTCTCATAATTTCTTACCAGATATTTCCCTAACAATTCCGGAGCTACTTCAAGTACATCTCTGAGAAAAAATTCTTTTAATAACTTTTTATGCATCAATACAATGTTTTCTTTCCGTTCTTTTCCCATTTTTCGAATGCCTCCAGGGCCTCTTTTCTTAATAATTGTTTAGAAGAAATTTCTCTTTGCCCGATTGGCAGATTAATCTCTTTATATAAATATTCATCATCGAATCCATGATTTTTTGCATCAGCCCGGTTACAAGCATAATATATCTTATTTATCCTTGCCCAGTATATTGCACCAAGACACATTGGACATGGCTCGCACGAACAATAAATTATACAGCCACTCAGATCAAATGTTTCAAGCTTTTTTGCAGCTTCCCTTATAGCCAATATTTCTGCATGGGCGGTGGGATCATTATCTTTAGTAACCCGATTAACAGATTTTGATATTATTTCACCATTTCTTGTTATTACAGCACCAAACGGACCACCGCCATTTGCAGTATTCTTAATTGAAAGCTCAATGGCTTTTTTCATCAAAACATTATGGTTCATATATATATATATTCTTGTAACTACTCAGTTTTTAAAGTTAAAAGTGCCTAAAGTTAAAAGTGCCTAAAATTTTAAATAAATAATGCTAATTGCAAATTTTTTAATCGCTATTTGCTTTTTTGTGGACTGTGGACTGCCGACTGATTCTTTAATCCAAAAAGTAACAAGGCATAAAAAAATGCAAAAAATGTCGCTCCGGTATGGGTTTCAAGAGTGTCCTCATTTAGAAAAGATAATATGCTAATAAAAAAAACTATTGCAAAAATTGCATCACAATACTTTTTTTCAAATACTACAGGAGCAAATAAGGCAAAAACACAATATAAAAACCCAAAAACTCCAAAAGCAATAAAAAAAGATAAAAATTGATTATGTGCCCGTAATCTCCAATCCGGATCTAAGACTGAATTATCATCCTCATATTGTTTATCAAAGGCCATCTGCAGATCTCCTGTACCAACACCAAACCAAAAATTTTTCCTAACCAGTTCAAGCCCTGTTTTCCAGTATTCTATCCTTTGAGTTATCGAATGACCACTTGGATTAAGACCTTTACTGTAACGGTCAAATTCCCAAATAATACGGTATATCAATGCTTTCGCACTAAATTTATCAGAATAAATATAATTTGCTATTCCCTTTTCAATATTGCGCACATCATTGTCTGATAATAACCAAATTGCTGCTGAATCTTTTCGCAGCCCCCTTGAGGTAAGAAATCTCACCAGTGTATATTTTATCTCATGGCCTTTAAGATCATAACCACTAAAATTTAATTCACTTCTCTTATTCCACTCCTCTCTGATCTCATCTTCGCAAACATATATCCATACATATTTCCCATTTTCTATTTCTTTCCGGCTAAGGTCATGATGGTAAATGTTATTATTAGAGGAATACAGGGCTAATGAATCCGGTATTACCTCTTCTACATCATAATATTTAATCACCTCCCCATGGATGAGTACTAAAGATGCAGGGACAATACAAATTAATATAACAAACAAGAAATACCTGAAAATAAGATTCTTAATTATTAAAACTGATCTCATAACCATGAAATAGCCAATAACACCAAAAATCACTATACCAGTTAAGGTTTGAAACAATACCAGGAAAATTATCAGCCATAATAAGGTGATTATAAAAATAATTCTCACAATCACGGATGGGTTATAATAAGGGTTATCAAATACAAACAGTGCGAGAATAAAAATGGCAACATTTACCATTAAAGCAAAACGAATGTGTGAAATAAAAACTGATGCTTCTTTTATATTATCCACTGCAATTCCGGAAAAACCAAAGAAGATAAAAGCGAGGATCAATGATGCAACTGTAACCGCTGCAATAAAAAACGATAGAATTATACTAATTTGTTTCTTATCCAACCCCCTGGATGTTCCGATTATCAACGGCAAAGCTAATAGGGGTGATTTTATCTGAATGTCATGTAACCCGCTTTGAATATCACCTGTTTTGAATAGCCAGATAATATGAATAATAACTATTGAGGAAATAATTAAAACACTGCTTCTGTTTTTCAATATATTTATTTTTCTCTTGAATTCTCCTTCAAGTATCCAGTTACCCAGGAGGATGAATATCGAAACACTTAAAACAAATTTCGAAAGGGGCAATGAAACGGCAAGAAGGATCAGGCCCAGAAAATAGATATTCAAATGATTAATAATCCGATGATTAAACATCTGTTATTTTATTTCTGAATTCACAAATATAAAGCTGTAAGTTATTAGTTAAAAACCAAAAGCATAATCAATAACAAAAACAAAGATAATTTATTGTCTTTATTGTTGTAATAATAAAAATAATTGTATTTTTGCAAACCACAATTTGAGCATACCCTTAAATTGTATTGATGTATTAATTAAAAACTTAGGCACATAGTGGATACTAAAAGTTACAAGACCATTTCAGCCAATAAGAAGACTGTTAAAAAGAATTGGATGCTGGTTGATGCTGAAAATGAAATTTTGGGTCGGCTGGCTTCAAAAGTGGCGTTTATTTTACGAGGAAAACATAAACCCTATTTCACTCCTCATGTTGATTGCGGGGATAATGTTATTGTCATAAATGCTGAAAAAGTGAAGCTTACAGGCAACAAATTAACCGATAAAAAATACATAAGCCACTCTGGTTACCCCGGAGGACAAAAAATTCGTTCTATCGAGCATGTTCTTAATAAGAAACCAATACAAGTAGTTGAACATGCTGTAAAAGGGATGCTTCCGAAAAATCGTCTTGGCAGTGCTATTTATAGAAACCTGCATGTTCTTACAGGGCCGAATCATCCGTATGAAGCACAAAAACCTGACAAAATCAATTTGAATTCTATTAAATAATCAATATGGAAGTTATTAACACCATTGGTCGCCGGAAATCTGCTGTTGCAAGGATATATCTTACAGATGGAAAAGGAAATATTACTGTAAATAAAAAAGATTACAAGAAGTTCTTTCCTACAAAACAACTTCATATCCGGATAATGGAACCGCTGGCACTTGTTGAATCAACCAGCAAATATGATATTAAAGCCAATTTAAATGGTGGAGGAGTTAATGGTCAGGCCGAAGCGCTACGCCTTGCTATTGCCAGAGCTCTAGTTAAAATAGACCCTGAATACAGATCATCTCTTCGTTCCAACGGTTTTCTAACCAGAGACTCACGCCATGTTGAGAGGAAAAAACCCGGACAACCCGGCGCCAGAAAGAAATTTCAATTCAGTAAAAGATAACTTATTATTTATTAGTACTGTGTCAACGATAAACAGACCTGTAAGTTATTGTATGATTGATATATTATCAGGATATTATACTTTTGACTTTT
>JADFUQ010000446.1 GCA_015222065.1 Bacteroidota bacterium | reverse complement strand
TTAAATATTGCCCGCCCTGTGTAATTGCGTTGCACCACTTCGTGGATTACACAGGGCAAGCAATTTCACAGGGTAAACTTCCTTACGGGGCAGGCAAATAACAAGTATCAAATAACAACTGATCCGCCAGGCGGAGACCCTCATGAACACCTTTGAAAATTAATTATTTTGTGAATAAATAAATCTCAAATTCCAATGACTAAAAAATCAAACAAATTCTTTTATATGTGCTGTTTGGGTTTTGTTTTTCAGGGTATTTACGGATAAACTTATTTTGTGGAAACTTCCGGAGAATTGATATTGTCTATATCTTTATTATCAGTTTTTTGAGAGAAGATAACTTCTGAAGAATCGATTTCCGGAATATCGTATTCTTCTTGTTCTTGATTTGATAAGTCAACTTTACGGACCAAATTCAAAGGTTTTTCGGATTTAGTCTTAGCAGGTAAATCTGGTATTGATTGCTCTTGTATATCTGTTGTTGTATCTTCTTGTTTAAATAAATCTGTTGCAATGAGAGTTAATGTTCCGATAAGGGCAAAGGCAAGAATTGTAACAGCAATCTTTAATCGTTGAATTTTTCTTAAAGAGATAATAAGTTTTTTTTTGTTCATGCAGGAATTGATATTTTCCCACAATTCTTCTTCAGGAGCGATTGTATTTTTTTTGTATCTGTCTCTGAAGAAATTATCAAAATGATTATTTGGTAAAGATCTTTCCATACTATCCGTATAACTTTATTCTTTTAATAATAATATTATGTTGTAATTGCTTTCTTGCATCATGTAAATGGGATTTTGATGTACCCGCGGAAATTCCTAGCATATCAGCTATTTCCTGATGAGAAAACCCTTCAATAATATACATATTAAAAACCATTCGCATCCTCTCCGGTAAATTTTGAATAATCCGTGTAATCTGATCTGTTTCCATTTTATTAATAATATCATCATTATCATCGATATAATCACTTATGTTCTCCAATAAAATAATATTATCAACAGTGTATAATCCTGTTTGCTTTTTATAAAACTTAAATGCTTCATTTACAAATATTCTTTTCATCCACCATCCCAAAGCTTCAGCGTTCCTTAGTTGTCGAATATTCTCAAACACTTTTAAAAAACCTTCCTGAAAAATGTCTTTCGCATCCGATTTATTTTTTGCATACCTGTAACAAAGGCTTAACATTAATGGTGCAAACCTATCATATAAATCTTTCTGAGATTTAACATTCCGCCGTATGCAGCCCGCGATAATTTTCTTCAAACCTCTATCTTTTACTTCGCTTCTAATATAAAGATAATTTAACAGCAAAAAGGTTGGGTGTAAATTTGCTTAGCGGCACAGGTTGTACGGTTCTCGTATTCCGTGTGCCGCCGAATTTTCAGATGAGGGACACGGCGATTTACCACGTGAAATGCGAAGAAATATTCGTAAAAAAAAATTATTTCACGGGGTGAATTTGCCCTTTTATTACATATATTATCTTAAAATTAAGTGTCAAATCGACTATCTGTATATAAAATGATCCCTGAAAAAATCAGAAATAAGCTATTTAGTGTTAATCAATATAAATTTAGAATTTTACAGGATTTGAATATTCCGGAGAGCAAAACTAAAAATGAATAACGTTATTTTTTCATAAAACAAAAACATTCATAGCATTTATTGCATTATCAACTTTAATGTCGTGCAACTCAGAGAAAAAATATAGCGCCGAAGGAGAAGAACATGAAGAACATGGCCCCGAAGGAGTGGTTGTTTTAAATAAGAGACAACGGAAAGCTCTTAATTTAAAACTCGGTAATTTCCAAATGCGGAATTTAACTACAGTTGTAAAAACAAACGGACAGTTGGTAGTGCCACCTGCAAGCAGCGCATACGTTACAGCCGTAATTGGAGGAAATATAAAAGAAATTAAGGTATTTTATGGAGATAAAGTAAACAAGGGAAAAGTGCTTGCCATTCTTGAACATCCCGATTACATTGCCTTACAGGAAGATTTCTCTGAAATAGCAAATACGCTTGAATTTTTAGAGCAAGAATATGAACGACAAAAAAAGTTGTTTGAAAACAATGTAGGAGCAGGTAAAGATTATCAACACTCAAAAACTGAGTACAACATTGCAAAAGCCCGCTATGAAGGGTTGAAATCCCGTCTCAAATTATTAAATATCTCCCCGCAAAAAGTCAAAGAAGGAAATATATCAAATTCAGTAAGCATTATTTCGCCTATCAATGGCTATGTAAATGAGGTAAATATTAAAGTGGGTTCGTATGTTGATGCCAAAGACAAACTGTTTGAAATTACCGACAACAGTACTATTCACGCCGATTTTTATATATATGAAAAAGATGTACACCTCGTAAAAAAAGGACAGAAAGTTCATTTTACTGTTTCTAATCGTCCCGGTGAAGAATTAACTGCCAAAGTTTTTGCTATCGGAAAAGAATTTGATACCAACTCAAGGGCAGTTCTTATTCATGCAAGAATAAATGAAAAAGTATCCGGCTTAATTCCCGGTATGTATATTTCCGGTCATTTGCATACCAATGAGAAATATACACGCACTTTGCCAGATGATGCAATTGTTGCCGAAGGTACCAAGTCGTACATCTTCATAAAAGACGATTCTGTCCTGGATGAACTACATGAGCATGCCGAAAACGAGAAATATGAAGAAAGGGAGCAATATAATAACCAGGAAGAAAACCATAAAGAGTACAAAGCTGAAAATGATCATAACATGGCTTTCAGGATGGTGGAAGTAATAACCGGGCAAAAAGATGATGGCTACACCGAAATATATCTTCTGGATTCTTTACCGGAAAACACCCAAATTGTAATGAATGCTGCCTACTATCTGCTGGCAGATATGAAAAAAGAAGAAACCGAACACGAACATTAAAAGAATTTCAATCATGAAAGAAATAAAAGGGTGTAAATTTGTAGTAGGATTATTAATCGAAAAGTGTATGCTCTATTTTCAATACGAGGCACCTCTTTTTCCAAGACTCCTGTCCCCTGCCAAACCATCACCGGAAACTTTCGGTATTCATTCATTACAAAGACAAATCTTTTAACTTTGTAACATGAACAGAACTACTTTATTCATAAAAAACATGGTTTGTCCAAGATGTATTAAGACTGTGGAAGAAGAAATTAATAAAATCGGACTTATGGTAAAGCACATTGAATTGGGTAAAGTGGAATTAGAAGAACAAATTGAGGATGAGATAATTAAAAAGATTGATAAAGCATTAAACGAAAATGGCTTTGAACTAATTGATGATAAGAAAAGTAAAATAATTGAAAAAATAAAGACTACTATTATTGAAATTATCCATCACAAAAAAGAAATTCCTGACAATGTGAATATATCGGATTTCATTGCAAGAGAATTGGGCTACGATTATTCTTATTTGAGCAATCTGTTTTCCTCAGTCGGAGATACAACTATTGAAAAATATATAATCAATCAGAAAACAGAGAAAGTAAAAGAACTTTTAATTTATGATGAACTTTCTTTAACTGAAATATCATATCAAGTTGGGTATAGCTCCGTTCAGCATCTATCTAACCAGTTTAAAAAAAATACAGGTTTTTCGCCTTCTCAATTCAAAAAATCAAAGAAAAAAAAACGAAATCCTTTAGATAAAGTCTAACCTGCATTATTCATAAGATCTCTCGCAAAGCCACTAAGCCACAAAGAATAAGCAAATTAGCAATAAGTGTTATAAATACTCAATTTCAATATAAAAATATTGCAGGCATTAAATTGTTTAAATTCAAATCTTTGCGCCCTCTGCGTCTTTGCGTGATGAATTATTCAGGCTAAATCCAAAAAAGATATAAGTCTTTTCCATAATTATATAAAACGATCCCAAATTAAGTCACCATCTTTGTTGCATGTTTAGAAAAACAGCAAATATCATATTAGTCCTCTTATTGTTAACTACAACGATTGGCTTTTCTGTGTCTAAACATTACTGTGGTTCACGTTTAGTTGAAGTATCAATAAATTCGGAAGCAGAGCCATGTTGTAACGATATGGGAAATTCCGGTTATTGTCACAATGAAACGGAGTATTTCCAGCTTATAGATGATTTAATTACACCTGTTCCTCTTGAAAACACCAGGATTGCAGGCTTTGATGTTCTTTTCCCGCTGGTATTTGTTTATTTTTTTAATGCTCCCGGCAACATCGAAACAGAAGTTTTAAATTACGCTGAATCTCCGTCTGCCATACAAGCCAAATTATCTTTTTTACAGACATACCTCTGTTAGTTTTTTTGTGTAAGTAATATCAATCATTTCCGTGTGCATTCCACAACGGTTGAATTGATATAGATAATTCTTTTATCAAAACTTAAACAAAATCATGACATTCGAAAATATTCAGAGATATGTTAAACAAAATCATAAGATTCTTTTTAGAGAATAAATTGGTGACTTTCCTACTGCTTACACTATTTGTAGCATGGGGTATAATATCGTCTCCGTTTAGCTGGGACACAGGTATTTTACCAAACGATCCTGTTCCTGTTGATGCTATTCCTGATATTGGCGAAAACCAGCAAATTGTTTATACCGAATGGCCGGGGCGTTCGCCACAGGATATTGAAGACCAGGTTTCCTATCCTTTAACAACAGCCCTACTTGGTATTCCCGGAGTAAAAACTATTCGTAGTAATTCCATATTTGGAGTTTCCAGCATTTATATCATTTTTGAGGAAGATGTAGAGTTTTACTGGAGCAGAACCCGAATACTTGAAAAGCTCAACTCTCTTCCTAAAGGTACTTTACCCGAAGGTGTTACACCATCACTTGGACCCGATGCCACAGCATTAGGGCAGGTGTATTGGTACACTCTCGAAGGTAGAGATAAACAAGGAAACCCAAACGGAGGCTGGGACCCGCAGGAATTACGTTCAATTCAGGATTTCTATGTAAAATATTCTTTAACATCTGCCAAAGGTGTTGCCGAAGTGGCTTCCATTGGTGGATATGTGAAGGAATATCAGGTAGATATAAATCCCAATGCAATGAAAGCTCACGGGGTTTCCATTGCTCAGATAATGCAAGCGGTTAAAAAAAGTAATCTTGACCTTGGAGCAAGAACCATAGAATTTAATCGTGTCGAATACCTGATACGGGCACTGGGCTATATTAAAAGTTTGGAAGACCTTGAAAAATCGGTTGTTGCAGTTAAAAACAATGTTCCAATCCGTTTAAAAGATGTGGCTAAAATCAATTTTGGTCCTGCTACACGAAGGGGCGGTTTGGACAAAGGCGGTACTGATGCCGTTGGCGGTGTTGTGGTTGTACGATATGGGGCAAACCCTTTGGAAGTAATTCATAATGTAAAAGATAAAATTGCTGAAATAGCACCCGGATTACCTTCCAAAATACTGGACGATGGCACTGTTTCAAAAGTTACAATTGTTCCGTTTTACGACCGTTCAGGATTGATTCAGGAAACACTTGGAACATTAGAAGAAGCGCTTACTTTAGAGGTGCTTATCAGTATCATTGTAGTATTGACTCTGATATTCAACCTTCGTGCATCTTTCCTTATTTCAAGCCTGTTGCCCATCGGTGTATTAATGACTTTTATTGTTATGCGACGATTTGGAGTAGATGCCAATATTGTTGCACTTTCGGGCATTGCCATCGCCATTGGTGTAATGGTTGATGTTGGTGTCGTATTCACCGAAAATATACTGCGACACACAAGCTTACCCGAAAATATAGGGGCAAAAGGGAAACAGCTTCTAAAGGTAGTGTATAAGTCAACTGTTGAAGTTGCACCTGCGGTTATCACAGCACTAACAACGACAATTGTTAGTTTCCTGCCTGTATTTGCAATGGAAGCAGCAGAAGGGAAATTGTTCAAACCACTGGCTTTCACAAAGACCTTTGCCATGCTTTCGGCTTTGGTAATTGGTTTGGTTATTATTCCTGCATTGGCGCATATTCTATTTTCAATAAAAGTAGACAGCAGGAAAATCCGCCATTACCTGAATATAGTTCTTGTTATGGCAGGTATAGCATTTATTTTCTTTGGTAAATATTTCATTGCTTTTGCCCTGATTGCCTATGGTGCAAATTCATTCTTTGTATACAAATGGAAAAACAATCAAAAAAAATATGTGAATTACATAAACATTGCCATTACGCTATTGTTGGTTGTGAAATTTCTTTCAGCCAAATGGATGCCTCTTGGAGCACAGAACAGTTCATTCAGTAATTTTCTATTTGTAACATTTATTATTGCCATCATATTAGGGGCTTTAATGGCAATTGTACATTTCTACCCAAAAATTCTTTTATGGATATTGGCAAACAAATGGAAATTCCTCAGCCTTCCAATTTTTATCGTTCTGTTTGGAATTATGACGTGGCAAGGATTTGACAAGCTATTCAGCTTTATACCAAATGCCATTAGAGAAACAGAGACATGGCAATCTATTAATAAAACATTCCCTGGTATTGGAAAGGAATTTATGCCTTCGCTCGATGAAGGTTCGTTTTTGCTGATGCCAACCACAATGCCACATTCAGGCATTGAGGAAAACCTTGAAGTTATCCGGTTGCTTGATAAAAAAGTAAATGCAATTCCCGAAGTTGAAAATGTAGTTGGGAAATGGGGACGTGTCAGTTCTGCTTTAGACCCGGCACCTGTGTCGATGTACGAGAATGTCATCAATTATAAATCTGAATATATTCTTGATAAAAAGGGACATCGCATCAGGTTTAAGGTTGACAATGCCAGAGCATTTATTCTAAAAGATGGCTCAACTTACAACCCGGAAACAGACAAGTTTAGAGTAATCAGTAAAGAGCAAATAATTCAGGATTCTGATGGCAGGTATTTCCGCCAGTGGCGCAATAACATTACCTCGCCCGATGATATCTGGGATGAAATTGTAAGAAATTCAAATATTCCCGGACTTACTTCTGCTCCAAAACTACAGCCAATTCAAACACGATTGGTAATGTTGCAGACAGGCATGCGTGCTCCAATGGGAATTAAAGTTTTTGGTCCCGATTTGGAAACTATTGAAAAAGCAGGGTATCAATTAGAAAATCACCTGAAACATGTTAAAGGTGTTGATCCTGGGTCTGTCTTTGCCGACAGGGTTGTCGGGAAACCATATCTTGAAATAAGAATAAACAGAGATGCTATTGCCCGGTACGGATTGACTATACAGGATTTTCAAAATGTTATCAGTTCTGCTATCGGAGGAATGCCACTGACATCAACTGTTGAAGGCAGGGAACGTTATCAGGTTCGTGTTCGGTATATCCGTGAATACAGGGATAATCCCGAAGACTTGAAAAAAATACTTATTCCAACACCATCGGGTTCGCAAATACCATTAGGCGAATTAGCAACTATTGATTACACCCGAGGCTCACAATTAATAAAAAGCGAAAATACTTTTCTTGTCGGTTATGTAATTTTCGATAAAAAGGACGGTTATGCCGAAGTTGATGTGGTTGAAAATGCGCAGGAATATTTGAAAGAAAAGATAGAACAGGGAATGTTGGATATACCACCGGGAGTGAATTACAAATTTACGGGTAACTACGAAAATCAGATTCGTGCAACCAAACGCCTGCTTATAGTTATCCCGATTTCATTACTGATAATATTCCTGATACTCTATTTTCAATTCAGGTCGGTTACAAGTGCAGGTTTAATATTCACAGGAATATTTGTTGCGTTCTCAGGAGGCTTTATCATGCTTTGGCTCTACGGTCAGGAATGGTTTATGAATTTTTCGATTGCCGGAGTAAACATGCAGAACATGTTTCAAATTGACACCATAAATCTGAGTGTTGCCGTCTGGGTTGGCTTTGTTGCACTCTTTGGCATTGCCACAGATGATGGTGTGTTAATAAGCACCTACCTTAAACAGATATTCGACAAAAATAAACCGAATACCATAAAAGAAGTTCGGGCCAATGTGCTTGAAGCAGGTTTAAAACGTGTCCGTCCGGCAATGATGACAACAGCTACCACAATCATAGCATTATTGCCGGTACTTACATCAACAGGGAAAGGCTCTGATATAATGATACCGATGGCAATTCCTGCCGTTGGAGGAATGTTTATTGCCATACTTACCATTTTTGTTGTTCCGGTACTGTATAGTATGTGGCAGGAAAAAAGAATCAAACAATTATCATTAAAAGAAAAGGAGGTCCAAGATGAAAACTAAACTTAAAATAATTGTACTGCTTTTAGTGTTTGCCAATACGGCATTGGCTCAGGATATTTTGAACAAATATATTGAGATTTCGGCAGAGAACAATCCAGCTCTAAAAGGGAAGTTCAACGAATACATGGCTTCAATGGAAGTTGTAACACAAGTGGGGACATTGCCCGATCCACAACTGGTATTCGGGTATTTTATCAACCCTGTTGAAACCAGAAATGGTCCGCAACAAGCTAAAATTTCATTAACTCAGATGTTCCCATGGTTTGGGACTCTGAATATAAAAGAAGATGTTGCTATTGATATGGCAAAAGCCAAATACGAAGCTTTTGAAGATGCGAAGTCTAATCTGTTTTTCGAAGTCAAATCAAGCTATTTCGATTTGTATTTCATTGAGCGAGGCATTGAAGTTACAAGCAACAGTATTCGCATTTTGGAAACATTCAAAAATCTTGCTTTGATTAAGATTGAAGCAGGTACAGGATCGGGCGTTGATGAAATACGGGCAGAAATGGAACTGGCTGATTTGGAAAACAATCTTATGCTCTTAAAAAACAAATGGTTTGCACATTCAGTAAAATTCAATAATCTGTTGAATATTGACGAAAACAGCAGAATTGAAATTCCCTATACCCTTTGGACTGACGATTTAGCCGACTCCCGGCAAGCGGTATTGGATAGTTTAAAATTGAATAATCATCAGGTATTAAATCTTGACTACATAATTAATTCATTTCAAAGCAAAGAAAAACTTGCAAAGAAAAACGGCTTACCCGGTATTTCAATCGGGATAGATTACATCGCCATAGGTACAACGGATAATGCAATTATAAACACAAGCCAAAACGGGAATGATGCTATCCTTTTTCCTAAAATCGGGATAACCATTCCATTATACCGCAAGAAATATACAGCAATGGTAAAAGAAGCGATATTCATGCAACAAGCCACCGAAAACAAAAAAACTGATAAAATCAATACGCTTGAATCTGTTTTTGAAAAGGCGTATAGTGAATATCTCGATGCAGACAGGCGAATTGTGCTATTTCAAAAGCAGTTGCAATTAGCCGAAAAAGCAATCAGTATTCTTGAATCGGAATATGCCACCAATGCCAAAAACTTTGAAGAAATATTAAGGATGGAAAAGCGGGTATTGAAATACTCTTTAGAGCTTGAAAAAGCACGAGCCGACAAACAGGCTTCCATCGCATTTATCAATTACTTAATAGGTAACTAAAAAACATTATGAGATGAAATCAAATATTTTAAAAACGCTAAATAAAAGAGAAGCCATCATTATAGGTATCACACTTGTTACAGGCTTATTCTTTGGTTCTGTTTTCTTCGGAGGTTCTGAAGAAAGCCACGACGGACACAATCATGAAGAAACAGCAAATACAAAAAAAACAGTTTATACTTGTTCTATGCATCCGCAGATAAAGCAAAACGAGCCGGGACTTTGCCCTATTTGTGCAATGGACTTAGTGCCAATAACCATCTTACATGTAGAAGGTAACAACATTGATCCCAATGAAATACAAATGACCGAATCGGCAATAAAATTGGCTGATGTTCAAACCACAATTGTAAAACATGGTGTTCCTGAAAAATCGGTTTACCTGCTTGGTAAAGTAAAAGCCGACGAACGCAATATTGCTGAACTAACCGCTCGTTTTGGCGGAAGAATTGAAAAGTTGTTTGTGAATTATACAGGTCAGAATGTAAAGAAAGGTCAGAAATTAAGTACTATATATTCACCCGATTTAATTACCGCACAAAAGGAATTGCTTGAAGCAATTAAATACAAAGAAAGCAATCCTTCATTTTACAAAGCATCTCGTAGTAAGCTAAAACTTTGGGATTTGACCGGTGCCCAAATTGATGCCATAGAAAATAATGGTGAACCAATACTATATTTTGACATTCTTTCCCCAATATCAGGTACGGTAACAAAACGACATATTGCAACTGGCGACTATGTGAAAGAAGGTTCAGCATTGTTCGAGGTAATTGATTTAAGCCGTGTTTGGGTAATGTTCGATGCTTACGAAAGCGATTTGCCCTGGATAAAACCGGGCGATAAAATAGACTTTACCTTATTGTCATTACCCGGCAAAAACTATTCGGGCAAAGTAAGCTACATCGACCCGTTTATTGATCCTATCACAAGAATTGCACAAGTGCGGGTAGAAATTGCAAATAAGGACAAAGATTTCAAATTAGAGATGTTTGTTAATGGTATTTTAGAGTCGAACATCGCTAAAAACCCGAACGAACTATTAATACCAAAATCCGCAATCCTATGGACAGGTAAACGTGCTGTGGTTTATGTGAAAGTACCGGACAGGGAAATACCTGCATTCCTGTACCGTGAAATTGTACTTGGTCCCGAAGCAGGTAATTTCTACGTAGTTGCCAAAGGCTTATCAGAAGGAGAAGAAATTGTAACAAATGGAGTATTTAAGATTGATGCATCAGCACAATTAGCAGGTAAGCCAAGTATGATGAACCCTGAAGGAGGTAAAATTTCCACAGGGCACAACCATGGAGGTACCCAAATGAGTGATGAAGAAATGAAAGCAATGGATCCTTCTGATAAAAAGGCTGAAACTATGAATTTTACAGATGTTTCTGAAACTTTTAAAAAACAGCTTGGTGAACTTGTAAGTGATTATTTAAAATTGAAAGACGCCTTTGTAGCTACTGATGAAACACAGGTTGAAGTTGAAGCTAAGATCGTTTTATCAAGCTTAAATAAATTAGACACGACCCTTTTAAATGGCAATGCACATTTAAAATGGATGAACCTTTTGAAATCTATTGAAGATAACCTTAACGGAATTATTAATATGAAAGGCATTGATATGAAACGTAGTCATTTTAGTATTGTGTCGAACAAACTTACAGAAGCTGTTGATATGTCTGGAATTGCAGGTAATCAATCTTTGTATTTAGAATTTTGTCCTATGGCTTTCGAAAATGAAGGAGCGTTTTGGATAAGTGGTGATAAAGAAATACGGAACCCCTATTTTGGCGATAAAATGCTAAAATGCGGAGAAGTAAAACGTGAATTAAAATAATAAATATCACACGTATATAAAAAAAGCCCGGACATTAACCCGGGCTTTTAATTTTATATAATGATTATCCTATTTTTGTTCGGATGGTACCAAATCCTTCACATTTAATTTAGACGGAGTAAATATACCTATCACGCCTTTAAGTCCAAGACTCATTACGATATTGTAAAAGAAAGCCAAAAATGCCAATAACAATAATGCTCCACATATTCCGGCAAGAATCATGTAAAGATTAAATTCACCATTCAGATAAATTGTCCTTCTCAGCATTCCTTCTAAACCAGCCATGCCCATAAAAGCACCCATGCCGATACCACCAATTAAGTGAGCCCAGAAGTGGAAGTTTGCCAGTTTCTGACTGTACAATTTTGCACCATTAGTTACAATCGGGAAAAGTATGTAAACTGCAGAATAAAGGGTCATTGTTAAACCTATCAGGATAGCAACATGCACATGAGGGCCAATAATCCATTGAGTATTGTGTAATATTCGGTTCAGTCCGATATCAGCCTGCATAATTCCTGCAGGAACAGCGAGTGCGAATCCCAAAAGACCTCCCAGCAAGAATTTAAGTTCGTTGGACATTTTTAACGGACGAGCACTCCAAAGAGTAGCAAGGGTAATATAGAAGGCTAATCCCTGAGTAATCAACTCAAAAGCAGTAACCATTTCACCGGAAATGATTTTCAGGAAACCCGGCTGAGCCTGATCTGATAATAAGTGGTGTGACCAAACCGTCCAGGATACAACCAACTCAACCAAAAGGGCTGCCCTGGCAATATTCTGCATAAAAAGCTTTTTACCGGTAATCATAGTTGCTAACAGATACCATGTACCGGCAACAAAAATCAGCACTAATCCATCTGCAATCAAATCCAATCCCCACCAGAACCAATTTTTATAAAGCAGAGCATCAATAGCTGTATCTTTTAAATCACCTCCCAGCAGATGTGCAATCATATAAACCAGAATAAGTACCCCGGTAAATAAAAGAACTCCTGCATTTAACGCTGTGTCAACAGTTCCCCTGGCAATAGCAGCAACCGGAAGTGATACAAGATGTTTCACTTGCTCTTTTTTCTTTCTGAATAAATTTCTCAACCCGCTATATCCTATTGCAGAAGCTAACAATGCCCCGCCCGGTTGTTTTTCCCAACCTTCAGGTGTATAGGCAATGGTTTTAAATATGTTGATAACAAAAAATACTGTCCCCACCATAACAAGGGCAATCCCTATAATAAAAATGGACCCTCCCACCGGATTAAACTGACTGAAATCGGCAGGCAAAGGCCAATATAGCGTATATAAAGGTGCATAATGCGAAATAAATCCTGCTAACCAGAATGTCAATGTTCCTATAGTAACTAATAAAAATGTCCAGTTACCCAGTTTAAAACTCCATAATGGTTTCTTCATCAGGAAAGGAACAAGAAATAGAAATGCACCAAATACGAGTGAATAGGTTGAACCAATTATTCCGACAAGTGGATGGGCTGTGAGTAATGTAAAATACTGAAAATCAGAAATGGCTTTGATTGGCTCTATTTGATAAATTCTCATAATCATTCCTTCTATCACAGCGAATCCGTAATATATGAGGCCAATCACAACAAACCGGAGAATAAGTTTTTGCATTGGGGTTAAGCTTGCAGGCTTGAATAACCCTTGCTCACCATTCATAAATGCATTTTTAAAACTCATATCTATAATATTTTAGTTTTTATATTTTAATTTAATCTGTTATTTTGCTGTAACTTCTACAACATCTTTTAAGATCATCTGGGCACCTTTTGGCCCCGAATACTCTGTAGATCTTATGGTATATACCCCTGACTTATTGAACTGCCATAAGATATCGTTCCTGTGTCCCGGGACAACCTGCATCTGGAAAAGCATAGAATTATCATTTCTGAATAACCCAAATCCGTAGGTAAGATCATTGGAGGTAACATCAAACAGGGCTTTGTCGCCTACATTGATTATCAACTTTTCAGAGGGTAGAATAAACTGATGATCTTCAACAGTAATATTAAAAACCTTATCCGGTTTTATATCATCCCTGTTAATATCCATCGGAGCCCATGGAATTGTATTATAGGTTACGATATGAAGAGAAACTCCCAACACTACCAAAAACCCTGTAAAAGAGTAAAAGAGCGCATGGCTTATCTTGCTACTCTTTCCTGATCTGGTAATTTTATAACCAAACCAGCCCATCACCAGGATAATCGCAATTGCATAACAAGTATATGCAATTGTTTGCCCGTTAAGAACAACTTGTGAATCAACCATAATTAATCTTTTTTTGTGAATATTAAACTGTTTTTTGAAATAAAATTATGAGTTCCTGTTTTTTTTAATTCCTCCAGGGTAGTAGAAGTCAGCACATTATTTATGCTTTTACGCACAGCTGCCCATTTGTAATGCATAGCACATTTTTTTTCAAAAGCACAACTCTTAAAACCAAAAAAACATTCATTATTAATTTTATTATCCCCGGCTACACGAGTAATATCTAAAAGGGATATTTCACTCAAACTTTTTGAAATCCTGTAACCCCCGTTTTTCCCTTGTACGCTAATAATTAATCCGCTTTTTGATAAGATTGTCATTTGCTTACGCAAATACCTGAATGGTATTCTTAGATTTTCATAAATATCATTCGCGCTATACAATTTCTTTTCATCCATTGCCATAAAGTTCATTATCCTAAGTGCATATTCCGTTGTTTTGCTAAAAATCATAAATGACACCTCCAGGTATTATTTAAAAACAAAAATAAATAATTATTTCAAAAAGCAAAAAACATTAGAAAAAATATTGCAATTAAAAGTCATCACTAATACAATCTGGCATGAATTGCAATATTTTGTTTACCTTCATCATTCAAGGCACACATAATTATGACCGGCACACAGGCTGGTCCTTCATAAAATCAAAAGAGCCGATTTACATGCCTGCAAAAGATAATGTATAAACAAATCAATTATATATGAAGAATCATTAGAAAACCTGGTTTCTCAATATACAGAAGAGTTATATAATTGGGCATTTCATAAGACTTCATCAATTGCTATGGCTGAAGATTAAATTATAACGAAGGAAAGAAAAGAATTGAAATGCACCTGAAAGCCAGGAAAGATATTGTAATTACTTTCAATTCGGCAGCTGGTAAAATTTATATTAAAAAAGGTGAAACTATTCATACCGAAAATTCGCACAAATTTAATTATGATAATATCAAATCCATAGGTTATTGGGCCGGCCTGGATACAGAAAAAATATTTACTGATAATAATAAATGGTTTAGTTTAGTGCATTATAAGAAAAACAAGTAGGTATTTATTATGGAAATCATCACAAAATCAATAATTACCTGCCCCAATTGCGGGCATACAAAAGAGGAAGAAATGCCAACGGACGCTTGTCGGTTTTTTTATGAATGTGAGAACTGCAAGACTGTTTTGAAACCGCAACAAGGCGACTGCTGTGTTTATTGCAGTTACGGTTCAGTAAAATGTTCGTCAATGCAAAAAAACGGTAATTGTATTTGCTGATTGGAGATTATCGACTGTGGACTGTGCCCGACTGATGAAGGACAAAACTACAGATGAGAATCATAATTTTTATTTCTGTTTTCTTTTTGATATTCGGATTAACCGGGTATTATGTTTACATCAGAACTACTCAGGCTTTTTCCGTGACTTTTATTGATTCGATAACGTTTTTAATACTATACATCTTTTTAATGTTTTCGTTTTTTACAGGAAAACTCGTTGAAGCTTTTTCTGTTGGGTTTATCAGCGATACTTTAGTAAAAATAGGATCCGTTAGTATAGGATTTTTTCTTTATGCTTTACTATTCGTTATTTTCTTCGATTTTATTCGTTTAGTTAATTATATCATCCCTTTTTATCCTAACTTCGTTACTGCTGATTATCAAAAAACAAGACTTGTTGTTGGAATAATTACACTGTCGATTATTTCTGTAATCATTATTGCGGGATATATTAATGCTAAAAATCCAAAAATCAAGAACCTTGACATTACAATAAATAAAAAGCAAATTGGTTTTGATGAATTAAATATTGTTGCTGTAAGCGATATTCATCTGGGCACAATGGTGAATAAAACAAAAATCAAACGATTAATACATAATATTAAACAGCTAAATCCTGACTTAGTCCTTATTGCGGGCGATATTATTGACGATAATATTAAAGTTGTAAAACATTATGATTTATTGAATTATTTCAAAGACCTGAATCCAAAATATGGCGTATATTCTTGTATGGGTAATCACGAATACATTGGCAGGGCATATAACCAATTAGGCTATTTTGAGAAAAACGGAATTCACATGCTAAAAGATACGACTATAAAAGTTGACAATAAATTTTATATTATCGGCAGAGATGATATTGGAGGGAAAAATTTTTCAGGTAACAAACGAATATCATTAGATGAACTAACAAAGGATATTGATTTCAAATTTCCAGTCTTTTTATTAGACCACCAACCGTATAAATTAGAAAAAACAGCTGAATTTGCCGTTGACTTACAATTTTCCGGACATACACACAACGGACAAATTTGGCCGCTTAACTATTTAACCGGATTACTTTTTGAAGAAGATTGGGGATATTTGAAAAAGAAAAATACACATTTTTATATTACTTCAGGATACGGAACGGCAGTAATTCCAATCCGGGTAGGTAACAAACCCGAAATAATTAATATGAAAATTACTAATAGGTAAATAATAAAATAACTTTAAAGTTTCTGCACAGACTCTCGTTGTTTTCAAATTAAGAAAAAAGTAAATGATAAATTTCACCCTGTGAAATAAATCGGAGATTTAGCTTGCTATTTCACAGGGTAAATATCGAATATCGATAAACGAATAATGATATTAAAAGTTAGTTTAAGTATGAATAAATCAAAAATCGATGTTCGGTGTTCGACATTCAAAAAAGGCAAATGAAAAGACCGGAAGATAACACTTAGGTACTAAATACCAATGGGTGCATGGCATCCCACTACATTTGTGCCCTTTAAAACTTCAATGCAACCCTGGTACCTTTTCCCTCCCCGGAGAACAGTGTAATATCCCCTTTATGTAATCGCATAATCTGTTTGCTCAGGCTTAAGCCGATCCCGGATCCATGTTCCCTGGTGGTAAAAAATGGCACAAATACCTGTTCCAGATATTTTGCGGAAATGCCATGGCCATTATCTTCGATATGAAGTATGGTGCGGGATTCAGGATCAGTAAATGCCTTCAGTTCAATAAACGGAGAGGGGATCCTGTCCAATGCTTCAATGGCATTTTTAACCAGGTTAATCAGTATCTGCTCCACCATCTTCTTATCTGCATGCAGGACTTTTATGTTTTTAACGTCTGAGCTAAACCTGATTCCTGAATCAATAAGTTGCTCTTTAAACAGGTACTCAATCTTATCGAACAAATCGGTAATAACAAATCCTGTTATTTGCAAGGGTGGTAGTTTCGTCAGTTTCCGGTACTGGCTGATGAAATGAATTACGCCCTGACTCCTTTCTTCAATAATATCCATACCTGAAAGCGCATCCTGGATTTCCCGGGGAGTATA
>JADFUQ010000445.1 GCA_015222065.1 Bacteroidota bacterium | reverse complement strand
TTGATTATAAACTTTTCGGAAGTGAAGGACAATATGCTAACCAGAAATCATCTGTAAAAGCGTTAGCTCTGTTTACAAGTTATATTTCAGATAAATATACTTTGCACGCTACTTTTAATGTTAACAATATCCTGATAAATGAAAACGGTGGCATTATTAATGACGAGGACCTTGGGAATATGGAAACACTCGATATTCCTGTTAGCCTCGGGACAATAAATTCTGCTGCATCATCTGTTAAAAACAGAACATTTATGTTGTCACATGGTATTTTAATAGGCGGTGGTAAAAGTGATACTACCCGTGCAGTTGATTCAACCATCGTGGAAATTGATAAACCCAAAGGACTCGGATTACGAGGTAAGTTATCACATGTGATGTTTTTCCAGAAGGATGCAAAAAAATATATAGATGAAAGTCCTCAGTCAGGTTTCTACAGAGATATTTATTCCGACTCAACTAAAACAATTGATTCTTTGTATGCCAGAACATTTTCAAATATATTAAGGTTCGACTTTCAGAGCGACCCGGACAGGAAATTTGCATTTGGCGGAGGTGTAGCTGCTGCAATTGAAATGGATAAATATAGTAACCTGCTGCCGGGAGACACTATTTACCACGATGATGATTATTCGAATAAAAGCCTGTCAGGGTACATTTTTAATGACCTGGGGGAAAAATTTAACTGGAAAGTAAAAGCCAGAAATTACTATTCCGGATACAAAGCAGGAGATTTTTTGCTTGACGGATCAATTAATAAATCATTCTCTGCAAAAAAAGGATTATCTACACTTGTTCTTGCCGGTAAGTTCGAAAGCAGAAGACCTGCCTACTGGATGAATTTTTATCATTCAAATAATTTTGTCTGGGAGAATGATTTTAATAATGTTATTGAAACAAAGATATCAGCAAGATACTTATATCCGGAAAGATTTCTTGACGCCTCTTTTAATTATGTGCTTATCGATGATTATCCCTATTTTGACACATTAGCCTATCCTGCACAAATAAACGGGTTGGCTTCAATACTCTCATTATATCTTAGTAAAGAATTCCATCTGGGAAAATTTCATTTCCTGAATAATGTACTTTTTCAGCAAACTGATCACCAGAGAGAAATCCCTCTACCGTCAATAAGTATAAATAATTCAACCTATTTTGAGCATAATTTCTATTTCAAATTAACCGGCGGACACCTGCTTGTTCAATTAGGATTTGATGTTTATTACAATACCCCTTACAATGCAATGGCTTATATGCCATCAACCGGACAATTCTATATTCAGGACGAAAAGGAACTGGGTAACTATCCGTATATGGATGTTTTCCTGAATTGTAAGTTGAAACGTACACGCTTCTTTTTTATGTTCGATCATGTGAATTCCGGTTTTACAGGGAATAATTTTTTCTCCGTACTCCATTATCCTCTTAACCAGCGAACTTTCAAGTTCGGTCTGTCCTGGACTTTTTATGATTAAATTAATTAGAGCCCGTCTATAAAGTCCGAAAGTCAAAGTAAATAGTAAAAATCACAAAAAACAAGCACCAAAATACAACTTAACGAAGTGATCTCATGAACACCTTTAAAATTAATTATTTTGTGAATAAATAAATCTCAAT
>JADFUQ010000444.1 GCA_015222065.1 Bacteroidota bacterium | reverse complement strand
TCATTACCTCATCACCTCTTCTCCTCTTCTCCTCTTCCCTTTTGCCTTCTGCCTTCTGCCTTCTGCCTTCTGCCTTAACTATTCATGCCTGAGTGCCCGGGCAGGATTTTTATTTGCAGCCCTTGCAGCCTGAAAACCGACAGTTAACCATGCAACTAATAAACAAAAAATTGCTGCAAGCCCAAAAATCCACCAGTTTAATTCAGTCCTGAACGCATAATCCTGCAGCCAATTATGAAGGAAATACCAGGAAAGCGGAATTCCAATAACTATTGCTATTAAAACCAGTCTGGAAAATTCCCATGTCAGCAGATAAATGATACCTTTTGCTGTTGATCCAAATACTTTCCTTACCCCGATCTCACGGGTACGTTTTTCAGCCATAAAAGAAGCCAGACCAAACAACCCCAATAATGCAATTATTACTGCAGTAATTGTAAAATAGTTAAGTAGTGTTCCCATTCGCTTTTCAGCACGGTACATCTTGTCGTAATCATCATCAAGGAATTGATATTCAAATGGATAATCAGGCAAAACCGTCGTCCAATCGGTTTCAAGTTTTTTTATTGCCCGGTCAATATTCCCGGGAGCCAGGCGAATGATAATATAATTTAAATATTCTTTATATGCTACAACTATTGCAAGCGGTTCAATTCTATTTCTCATGGAATGAAAGTGGAAATTTTTCATAACACCGACAATTTCACCCTTATTTATGCCTATAAATGAAAAGCGCATCCCCACTGGATCTTCAACGCCCATAATTTTCACAACTTCTTCATTCACCAAAAATGAACCGGTGGAATCTGTTGCCAAATCGGAAGGGAACTCTCTTTTCTGACTTCTGCCTTGAACAATTGGTATCTTAAGTGTTTCTATATAATCGAAATCAACTATAGACATTCCAATCAAAGTTCTAAGCTCAGGGTCTTTTCCTTCCCAGTTTGCCCCACCCGAGTTACTTCCAATATGACTTGGTAAATGACTGGAAGCTGTAACATACAAGACTTCCGGATTCCGGACAAAAGTCTCCCGAATAACATCATACGACTTGCTTATATCACCAAACATTCTGATATACATAACATGTTCCTTATTATATCCCAGCTTCCTTGTCTGCATGTAATTTAATTGTTTATAAACTAAAAGTGTTCCGGTTATCAGGAATATTGACAGAACAAACTGAAATACCACCAGAATTTTTCTTAACCAGGCTTTGTGTGAATATTCCCCTTCTTCGCCCTTCAGCACACTAATTGGGAGAAAAGAAGAGAGGTAGAATGCAGGATAGCTTCCTGCAATCAGGCTTGTAAACAGAATGATACCAAGTAGTCCAAAAATAAATTCCTTTGTAAGCAGAAATGCCATATCAATCTGTTTTCCGGACAATTGATTAAACATATTTAACAACAGTCCGACTAAAATCAATGCAAACACTGTGGCAAATACAGTTGTTACTAATGATTCACCAAAGAACTGGTTGATTATATTTTTCCGGTAAGCACCACTTACTTTTCTTAAACCAATTTCCCTTGAACGCCTGCCTGACCGGGCAGTTGACAAGTTCATATAATTTATGCAGGCTATTAGCAAAATAAAGATTCCAATAGTTGCAAAAATCAGTACATTCTGGATTTGTCCCGGTGGATGTCCATAACCAAAATAAGCATGCAAGTGCATATCCTTTAAAGGTGCCAACATGAATTTTGTCAGGTAATTATCTTCATCGCCTTCTTCAAATTCCATATGCGATTTCACAACTGCAGTCAGTTTGCCATCTACCGGAGAAGGATCGGCATTTTTGGCAAGTTTTACAGTAGTTGTTATAGAATTGCTTCCCCAATGATCAGAATAGGCTCCTGTTGTCTTTACAAAATCGAAAGGCACCAGTACCTTAAACTGAAAGGAGGAATTATCAGGGATCTCTTTAAGCACACCGGTGACCTTAAAATTATATTGGTTATCCACCCTGATAATCTTGCCGAGAGGATTCTCTTCACCAAAAAATTTCTCTGACATTTCTTTTGTCAGTACCATAGAATATGGTTGGGTTAAAGCCTTTTCAGGATCTCCGTATTTTAACGGAAAAGTAAAAACTGAAAAAACAGAAGAGTCAATAGCAACAATTTCGGATTCATAGAACGATTTTAAATCATAATTCATCAGCAGGCTCCCGGTATAGGCAAAACGTACAGCAGTTTTTATTTCAGGGATATCTGCTTGCCATCCTTCGCCGGAAGGATATGGAGTAACATTAACATGATACGATTCATTATTATAAAATTGGTCCTGCTCAATCCTGTATATCTGATCGATGTTTTCATGAAAACGATCGAAGGTTATTTCATCATATACCCACATAAAAACAAGCAAGGCACCTGTAATTCCAATGGCCAGGCCAAAGATATTTATAAATGAGTAACTTTTCTGCCGGAGGATATTCCTGACAGCTATAAGAAAATAGTTTTTAAACATGGTAAGTTGATTTTTTAATTCGAAAGACAGCTAATTAAGAGACGAATAAAGTTGCCATTTGATGCATAATTAATAAAAATATTTAAAGACCATCGCCTTTTGAAATTAATAATTCTTTAAACCTTCTTCAGCCTTAGCCTTAGCCTTATCTTTACCAATCATAATAAACGGAGTTGCAAATAATAACAGGCAGGAAGTAATTGCCAGTCCCCACTCTAATCCGAAACGATCAGCCATAAATCCGATAACAGGTGCAATAAGTGCGGCATACAGGCTTTTAACCTGTGATTCGGCACTAAGAACCGTGGCAAGAATATCTTCCTTAAACTGATCGGCAATATAGGAAACCCCTACCGGTCTCCTGAAGTTTTCGGTTAAATGAACAGCTACAAAAAAGACAATTGACAGAACAATCCAGAAAGTTGTCCCTAATGAGTAAAAATATCCTCCGGCCATACCAATAAATAACCCTGCAATCAGACTCAGATTCAGAAGGCGATATAGGCCATTAAATTTACCGGCAATCCTGCCTGAATTCCGGGAAGTTATTGCACTGAGAATATATAGAATAAAATAGACCAGTCCTATCATTACCGCTGTAGTTTGTTCTCTGTTCCATGAGAAAAGAACAGGCAGAGTTATTACCAGTCCCAGGATTATTGGTTGAAGATAATCTTTCATTGCACTGAAATAACCACTGAACAGTGCAGTATTTGTAAGTACTCGAAAAACCCGTAACTCCCGGAAAGATTGTTTTGTTTCTTTGATGATTGATCTGAAATTTTCCCGGATATGGGAAAGGTTTAATTTTCTGATCCTACCGTCCAGTTCACGCGGATAAGAGAACATAAGCAAAAGATCGAGAACATATGGAATTACTGAAAAAAGAAAAACATACCGGTAACTTCCTGAATAGAAAACGATAAATGCTGCCAGTAGAGAAGAAATTGCTGAACCGAACTGGGATGCTGAACGGGTATAGCCGTAGTACCACACTTTCTGATCCTCCCAGTTTTTGTTCTTCAGGTAAGTAAATATCATGGCTTTGTGGGTGCCGGTCCGGAAAGCATCCCCGAATGAATAGCAAAACATTGCAACGATAAAAAGTCCATAACTAACAGAAATATAAAACACAATAAATGAGATAATGTAAAATAAAAAAGCCATTATCATAATCCTCCTTCGGCCAAGAGAGTCAGCGAGGACACCGGTAGGTATCTCAAGTACATTCCGTGTTATTTCCCTGATCGTGATTAATGTACCAATCTGCAGGAAATTCAAACCTTTCTCAAGAAAGAACAGATAGAGAAATGGCTCAAAGAAGCGTAAGTTCTTCAGGAAACCGTACAAGCTGAACTTATAGAATTGAAGGTCCTTTTTAAATCCCTGATGCATAAAAAGTTTTCTTTTCAGCTAAGGTACGATCTTTGTTTTATATTTCGTTGCTGGTTACTGGTTACTGGTTGCTGACGGTCAGGCCGGTGGAACAAGGGATATAGCTTATCGAAATTTCAAAACTATGTGGAAGCAAAGTGTTGAAGTGATTAAAGACCGGTCAGACCGCTGAACGGTTGAAAGAATATGGAATTCACCCGTTTTCTTGTGAAGTCAAAGGATTGGTTTGAGATTATCAGGGAACCTATTACTTTGTCTTCAACGAATGCACCTAAAAAGTATATAAACTTGAAGTCCATCTCATGATATTTAGAATTGAATTTTATAACTTAAATATGGAAACATAATAGTCAATTCATAAGGTTCAACCGAGTTTATTTCATAATTATAAGCATGACCAAGAAATTCTTTTTGCATTAGTAAATTCTTAATTTGAAGAATTATTGACTGTGAAAATTTCGGTCTGTTAATCGTGTAATTCATTGAAATATCAACATAATAATTTGTCGGGGACTGCTCTTCAAAAATCCGTGTATTATCATAGACTACAAACCGGCTACTATTTGACTTTTCAAAATCAACAGGTGCATATCTTCTACCGCCTAAAATTGTAAACTTACCGTTTAAACTAAATGTATTATCTTTTTTTGTTTGCAACTCTTTTCCACCTAAAAGATTAAATACAAAATTTTGATTATATTTTGTATTCCTTTCAATATCATCACCACCGATGTATTTTGATTTATATAGTGAAGTTGTCAGCATATAGTAATATCCATTTTTCATAAAACGTTCAAGTGTAATATCAACACCCATATTTGTACCGGTTCCTTTATTATTAAGTTCTTTGAAAAATTATCAAAGAATAATTTACTCATTCTTGATGATTTTGGACTAACTCATCTGGAACAGCAACAGCGTCTGGATCTAATGGAGATGATCGAAGACAGACATGGACTCTCTTCAACAATTATTGCCAGTCAATTACCTGTAGCAAATTGGTATGAAGTAATTGGTGAAGAAACAACGCTGACGCTATTTTGGACAGAATGGTTCATTCTTCATACAGAATTGAATTAAAAGGTGAAAGTTTAAGAAAAAAACGGTAATATTGTCAGAATAACTCGTTCTTTGAACCATCATTCTGATGGGGGGTCAATATGACTGGAGAGGGGGGCAACATCACCGGAATATCCAATATGAACCCTTAACCATGGGTCAAAGGGCAACCCGTCTTTATTTTGCCAATTTATATAATCATCCATTGGTATTAATGGATAATGGCATTTTAATGTAGGTCTTATAGGGAAAGCAATATTATCAATCCCATTAGTTTT
>JADFUQ010000443.1 GCA_015222065.1 Bacteroidota bacterium | reverse complement strand
TATACTCCGTATCAACATAGGCATATTTTTGAGCCAAAACAATTCCACTGATTGTCAACGCAATAAATAATAAGAATAATTTTTTCATGATATAGTCCTCCTATATATTTCAGATGTTCAATATAACAAGGCAAAAAGCCTGCCAAAATTTAAAAATATATTAATCAATAGACTGGTTAATTGAGAAGTGGAAATTACCTCCACTTTTCAATCCCGGGATAAAGACATCATCAAAGCCATAACCCCAGTCAAGGCCAAGAACCCCGAACATCGGCAGGAATATCCTCACCCCGAATCCTGCAGATCTGTATACATCAAATGGGTTAAAGTCCTTGGCATAAACCCAGTTATTACCTGCTTCCAGAAAACCCAAAATATAGATCGTTGCAGTAGGATTCAATGAAAGAGGGTACCGCAATTCAAGAGTATATTTAGTATATAATGTACCACCTACGCCTTTATACAGGTAATTATCTGGTGTAATAAGTTCAGGACGGTCATATCCCCTCATACCTATGATCTCTCTCCCGTCCATCTGGTTATAACCAGTCAATCCATCACCGCCAAGGTAAAATCTTTCGAATGGTGTAACACCGATCTTTGAATTATAATCTCCCAGGATTCCAAATTTGGCCCTGGAAAGCAATACCAGTTTATCCGCAATTTCAGTATAGAATGCAGCCAGAAATTTCCACTTATGATATTCAATCCATCTGTATTTTTCATCCGGATCCATTGTTGAATAGTCCTTCTTTGAAAAAAGAGAATAAGGAGGTGTCATCTCAAGTGAAAGAGATAATTCTGACCCTCCTCTCGGATAGATTGGGCTTGGTGTTACAGAATTCCTGGATAATATAATATTGTAGCTAAAGTTGTTGTAATATCCTGTGCCTGAACCGAAAGCAAGAATCCGGGACCAGTTCTTCAAGTCATATCGCTGGAGATTAATGCCCTGGTAAAGAGTGAAGAAATCATCCGGCCAGCGCAACCTTTTTCCCAAACCAAATGAAAGGCCATTGATCTTAAAATATGCCCTTAATGGATCGCCTCTGGGCAAGCCATTGGTATACATGGAATGATAAAACGATACACTGAAAGCATTTGGTTTCTTTCCACCAAGCCAGGGTTCCGTAAATGATGCACTATAACTGATATAACCTCTTCCGTATGATTGAACCCTGAGACTGAGTTTTTGTCCATCTCCGGAAGGAACCGGATGCCAGGCATTCTTTTTAAAGAAATTCCTCAGGGAGAAGTTGTTGAAAGAAACGCCAAGGGTTCCGATAATTCTTCCATATCCCCATCCTCCGGACAGTTCTATCTGGTCTGCCGAAGTCTCCTCAACCATATATACAATATCAACTGTTCCATCTTCCGGGTTAGGTATCACATCCGGGATAATGGACTCCGGATCAAAATATCTTAACTGGCCAAGTTCACGAATTGTTCTGATAATATCCGACCTGCTGAAAAGTTGCCCTGGCCTGGTTCTGATCTCACGCATGACGACATGATCATTAGTCTTAGTATTGCCCTTAACAGTAACCCTATTTATTCGTGCTTGCTTCCCTTCCCTTATGCGTATTTCCAAGTCGATTGAATCATTTTCAACCAGCACTTCAACAGGCTCCACAGTAAAGAATAAATATCCGTCATCAAGGTATATAGAGCTAACATCCAAACCAGTCTGATTAAAATTCAAATTGGTTTCAAGCAAATCTTTATTATAAACATCTCCTTTCTTAATTCTCAGTACCCTGTTTAACTCTTCACTAGTATATTTTGTGTTACCGACCCAGGTAATATTCCTGAAATAGTACCTGTTACCTTCTTCAACAGTGATATCAATATTGATGGTGTTCTCATCATTCCGGTAAATAGAATCCTTTAAAATCTTAGCATCCCTGAATCCCAGCTCATTGTATTTCAAAATCAGTCTATCCTGGTCATTCTTGTATTCTTCTTCGATAAATTTTGATGATTTAAACAACCTTATCCGAACATATTCCCCTAAATATACCTGAATATCATCAATAATATCATAAATTCTCAAACCAAGGGCATTCTTAACCATTTCAAATAACAAGGATTCAATATTATACAAAGGTTTAAAAACCCCTTTTTCTTTTGTTTCCTTTAAAATCTTTTTGATCCTTTCATTCGACAGGTTTTTATTCCCGTATATATTAATATCAAAGATCTTGATCCTGTCATTTTTATCGATATCTATAATCAGTATGACATTATTGGCCCGTGTGGTGTCAGGAATTTGCCTGATATCAACTTCCGTATTGAGAAAACCCTTGGCATTAAAATAACCTGTGATAACATTATTAATGCGAACCAAAAGGTTATCAGTAACAACATCACCTGTGACAAGGTGCATTTCGTCTCTCAAGTTGTCAGCTTCAGACTTTTTTACACCCTTAAAAGAAAATTTAGAAAGCCTTGGCCTCTCCAAAAGATTAATATCAATGAATATTATATCTCCCTGTATATTTGTAACAGTAATTTTTATATTTTCAAAGAGACCCTGGTCCCATAGTTTTTTTATTGCATTTGTGATTTCTTCACCTGGCACTTTGATTTTGTCTCCAACAGCAAGTCCTGAAAGCATGACCAATATTTTTTGATCCAGGTGTTGGACACCAGATACTGTGATACCACCAATCTTGTATTCTTTCGGATGGGAATAGTCAATCAGATCATTATCATCACCAAAAGTAATTTGTCCTTTAGCATAGGAAAGAAAAAAGAAAAAAAGAAGGAGAATAATACTGTACTTTACAGCAAATCCAGTGAATTCAATGGAACACAAAATATTGTTATGGTCCTTCTTTTCTTTATTCATTATTTAGAAAATGCACTTATATTTGTTCACTCGTTTTACCAAATCTCCTCTCGCGTCTCTGGAAATCAATTATTGCTTCGTAGAGATCTTCTTTCCTAAAATCGGGCCAAAGTTTAGGGGTAAAGTAGAGTTCAGAATATGCTATTTGCCATAACAAAAAGTTGCTAATTCTGTATTCCCCACTAGTTCTGATTAATAATTCAGGATCAGGAATACCCGCCGTAGAGAGGCATGACGAATAGAATTCCTGTTCGATATCATCAAGAGTAATTATGTTATCCTTTACCTTTTGCGCAATCTGCTTTGTAGTTTCAATAATTTCCCATCTCGAACTGTAACTCAATGCAAGGGTTAATGTCATTCGGTTATTGCCAGATGTATTTTCTATGGTATTCATCAACCCTGAATAAATATGTCTGGGCAATGTACTTAAGTTACCAATAGTTCTTAACCTGATATTGTTCTTATTTAAGTTTTTTGTTTCTTTATTGATTGTTTGTAATAATAAATGCATCAATGCATCAATTTCAAATTTCGGGCGTTTCCAGTTTTCTGTTGAGAAAGCATACAATGTCATGTATTTTACACCTAATTCAGCTGCAGCTTCGGTTGTATCTCTCACTGAAGCTACACCATTTTTATGCCCAAATGTTCGGGGCCTACCTCTCATTTTTGCCCATCTTCCATTACCATCCATAATAATGGCTATATGGCAAGGTAATTTATTCAGGTCTATTTTTTCCTTTAGACTCATTCTGGTTATTGTAATCCTGATCTTCTTATCTTAATTGCATAAATCCGGAACATTTATTAATATTTCCTTCTCACCCCAAAATCATTACATCTGTATTTTTTAAACAAAATAAATTTATATGTTATCGTGATCCCGGCAAATGCATACCAATCCTTTGTCTTAGGATCTCCCCGTTGCATACCAGGTTTGTGATCAAGTGTTGGGTCTGACAGGTATTGAGCAGTATTATTTGGATTTATATTTTCTCCATCCAGGTAATATGTAGTACTAACATCGTCAATATAATCCGAAAATGCTTTCCTCATTCCCCATTCAAGAGCAAAACCTAAACGTTCGTTCAGGCTATATTTAAAACCAAACCCAAATGGTATGGCAATACCATTCAGATGATATGGCTTTCTTCCATCATAACCGATATTCTGGCCCTCAGTTCCGATGCTTTGCAATTTAATATCATCAACTTTTGGGTTGAAGTGAAAATATGCAATACCGACAAATATATAAGGGGAAACAAAATTTATCGTACTACCTGTGATATAATTGAGAAAATTCAACTCAAGGATGGCTGAAACATCAGTAATATTTGAAGTGAACCTGAGGTCTCGTGATAGATTAGTTTTACTGATCTCATCATCTCCATTTATCTTTCCGCGATAAGCACTGAATTTAAAAGCCCACCTGCTTGAGAAATTATACCTGCATACCAACCCATAAGCCAGATCTGTCTGTGAAAAATGTTTTCCCGGATTAAGATCGCCCAGGTAATAAGAACCACCACCAAACAGTCCAACTTCAAAAGTGTTTTGTGCTAAAACAGAATGAAATATAAATGGTAAAATAAATAATATTAGTATCCTTTTCATAAGCAATTTATCCCGTTTCAAGCAATTGTATCAATTTCTGATATCCAAACCCCACTTCAGTTTGTCCCTTATGGTAGAGAAGAAGGTTTTATTAATAATCTGTACCAGATTTATCTTAAAATCCTCTTTTTCTATTAGTAGCTCTGTAAAAGAATCAATGATTACAGAACGCGAATCAAGGCTTACCAGAAATTGCTCATCCCTGCCTGCTATCCTTATCCTTATCTTACTTTTGTCTGATATAACGATAGGCCTGATTGTTAAATTGTGCGGTGCAATCGGAGTAATAACGAAATTTTCAGATCCCGGAGTAACAATCGGTCCCCCATTGCTCAATGAGTATGCGGTAGACCCGGTTGGTGTAGTAACAATAAGTCCATCAGCCCAATAGGAATTCAAAAACACATCATCGACATAAACATGTATGACAACCAATGTTGTTGAATCTTTTCTGTTGATCGCCAGATCATTTAAAGCATAATTCAATTCGCCAAACAGGTTGTTTTTTGTTGTTAACCTCAGAAGTGTTCGCTTGTCAAGCCTGTAGTTATTATTAAAAATATCATCTATTGCAGGAATAATTTCATCTTTTGAAATGCTCGAAAGAAAACCCAGTCTGCCAAGGTTG
>JADFUQ010000058.1 GCA_015222065.1 Bacteroidota bacterium | reverse complement strand
TTAATGAATAGCGCTGTTGAGAAATTGTTATACGACTTGGGAGTGCCTGATGAGATGATCGCATTTGATGATTTTGGAGAATAGGAAAGAGATTTGAATTTTTCAATCATGAACAAGAGAACCATATACATTATTATTGCCTTTCTGATATTGCTACTGTTGTCATATCTGAATTATAAGAAGAACGAGCTCCTTATACTGGATGGATTTACACAGGGTACAACCTATCATATTGTTTACAAACAGCCATATTCACTGGGATTTTTCCTGAATAGTAACATACATGATTACCAGGAAGAAATAGATTCGCTGTTGATGGAATTCGACCGGTCGCTTTCCGTATATCTTCCCGGGTCAGTGATATCCCGAATAAATAATAATGATAAAGATGTAAAGGTAGATAGTCTGTTCAGGAAAGTATTTAATAAAGCGAAAGAAGTTAATGAATTAAGTAACGGTGCTTTTGATATTACTGTAGGTCCGCTTGTAAATGCCTGGGGTTTTGGTACTGAACTACGTGAGAAAATTGATAGTGCTTTGATAGACAGCCTTATCCAATTCGTAGGTATGGAAAAAGTGCGAATAGAAAAGGAAAGGGTGATAAAAAGTGAACCCGGAGTAAAATTAGATGTCAATGCTATTGCCCAGGGATATTCTGTTGATATAGTTGCCGGTTTTCTACGTGATAAAGGAATTAAAAATTATCTGGTTGAGATTGGAGGAGAGATTAGTGCTGCCGGTACTAAAAAAAAGGGAACTCCCTGGAAAGTGGGGGTGGATAAGCCTTATGATAATAACTTTATTCCCGGTCAGGATCTACAGGTGATCCTCACTCTTGAAGATAATTCCATGGCTACCTCGGGGAACTACAGGAAGTTTTTCGAGGAAAACGGGGTGAAATATTCTCATTCAATAGATCCTAAAACCGGTTATCCTGTCAGACATAACCTTTTGAGTGTAACTGTTACAGCCCCGGATTGCATGTCGGCAGATGCGTTTGCCACTGCCTTTATGATAATAGGATTGGAAAAATCAATAAAGCTTGTAAAAAAACTTGACGGAATTGAAGCCTATTTCATTTATTCGGATGACAAAGGTGACTTCTGCACTGAATTTACTGATGCCTTCAGGGAAATAATTGTTGAGGTACAGGAATAACTAAACGATTAGCTGCAATCGCAAGGTTTCCCTTTTTTAAGGTGGTTATGGTATTTTAATTCATCATGTTTCGCACATGTGATCCCAAGTTTTCTCATCTCTTTGTTTTTCCCAATCTCAAAAGAGGGGAATTTACCGTTTTTCTTAAAAAAAATAGAAATTCCCATAGCAAGAAAAGAAACTGCTACAACTACAACTGTTATCAGAAACAACTTAATAAACATGTTAATGCCCGTTTTTTGGGTAAAGCAAAGATAAGGTTTTTTTGTGAAAACTCACTCACCTCACTCACCTACTTACCTCACTCAACTAACTTTTACTACAATTTTCCTACCTTTGAAAAAATATGAAATAATGAATATAGCTTCGTAAAGACAAATTGAATTTAATAAGTTTAAAATGAGCAGTTAAATTCCTTAGCCTCAGCCTAAGCCTTTAATACGAGAATGATTATTAAAATGATATAACTCTGTAAATATCAATGAATAATTTTGAAATTCAGATACATTAAATATGATTGATCTTAACTCTATTGTTACACCGTCTCCCGGTATTGTTCCGAGGAAAACGGGTGATGAATATGTCCTGGTGCCTGTCAGTAATAACATTGCAGATATGGATAGTGTCTATACACTGAACGAAACAGGTGCCTTTATATGGGAAAGATTAGATGGTAAATCAAGCCTTGCAGAAATTATTAGCTGCATGCAGAGTGAATTTGACGTGGATGCTGAAACAGCAAAAAATGATCTTCTTACCTTTGTTACTGAAATGGAAAAATTTCTTATTATCACCGGATGAAGAGTTTTAACCTGAATATTGCAAACTATGATATCCGGTTTGTTTCGAGCGGTCCTGAAACTGACCTTTTCTTGAAAAAAAAGTATAGCCATTTTTACTCCTGCAGCGGGAATGCCGATATTACAGTCCGTGTACATTCCGGTATTCCTAAACCTGAAGAAAAAGCTGTCAGGGTGTTTCATGCCCCGTATATTATAGAGACTGAAAATAGAAAAGTAAAAATCAATGATGAGTTCTGGACAGTTTATAAAAGCAAAAACGATATATTAATTGATACTATCCTGCCATTTGGGAAAAAAAACAGGAAAGCCTGCCTGAGAATGAATGCCGGTGCAAAAGAATGGGATCTCTATATCAGCGGTGCAGAAAAAAAAAGAGATCCGCTTGAGTACCCTCTTGACGGTCTGCTGCTATATTATCTAACCGTAAGGTCGGGTGATATTTTTATTCATGGCTCCGGGGTCAGTATAAATAACAGGGGATATCTTTTTGCCGGTGTTTCGGGGAAAGGAAAAACTACTATTGCCCGGTTGTGGGATGAGGCAGGTGCCACGGTAATCCATGATGACAGACTTATTATCAGAAATATTTACGACCGTTTTGTTATGTATAACACACCGGTATATAATAACGAGACACCGCGGTCGTCACCTGTTGACAAGATATTCCTTATCGATCATGGCACTGCTAACTCTATTGTCCCGACAGGAAAAAGTGAGGCTCTTTCGCTTGTAATGGCGAACTGTATTCAGCATCTGTGGGACCCTTCAATAATTGAATCGCTGACTGAAGTACTTGTTAAACTAACATCCGAAACAGATATCCGCCGCCTCTTTTTCAAACCGGATAAGAGTGTAATATCATATATTCTTAAAAATGAAAAATAACAAATCAGATAATATTTTTCTTAAAGAGGTAAGCTTGAGTCTTCTGTCAGAGGGTAAGTCGTTGCGAATTAAACCGGCCGGTTATAGTATGTTTCCTGCAATACGTCCCGGTGACATTGTTATTATCGCTCCTGTCAATAACCAGTCAAACATCACTACGGGTGATATTGTAGTTTTTAGGAGAGATTCCGATTTTGTATTACACCGGCTGACAGATATCCGCCATCAGGATGATAATATTTTCTATATCACCCGAGGCGACAGTAGTATGAATGAAGATAAACCAATTACAGCAGATAAAATAACCGGTGTGGTCACTACTATTGAAACAAAAAGAGGTGAAATCCGGCCAAAACGCAGCAAAATACATTACCGACGTAACCGCCTCACAGTCAGGCTCATTCACTTGTTTAACAAACTCCTTCCCATAATTCGTTTTAATTCGTGAAATTTGTACTTTTACATTTGTGAGTAACCTATTCCATAGTATTAAAAAAACACTCTTCTGGAAGGCAATCAACCTTGTCTGGGCAAGCGCTCCCAGCTGGGCTACAGCCAACATCTTTATCTCCGTTGTACGAAGCATATTCCCACTAATACTTGTATATCTTATTAAGCAGCTTGTTGATGGTATTACTATGGCAGCAGGGCAGAGCGGTGATGTAAATAGTAACTTGATAATCTGGTATATTCTTGCTGTAGTAATAACAATATTCCTCGATGAGGCAGCAACAAGTCTCGGTAACCTGGTGCGTAATAAACAGTCGTACCGCCTTGAGTCGCATATGCATAACCTGCTTCATTCCAAGTCAATACAGCTTGATCTTCAACACTTCGAAAATCCCGAATATTACGATTCACTCGCTCGTGCAGCACGCGAAGCACCATACAGACCAAATACTATCGTCAATAATCTTATTTCTATTGCCAGGGGATTGTTATCACTTTTGCTTATGGCCGGACTCCTTTTTTATCTGCACTGGGTAATAGTAATAATTCTTTTGGCAGCCAACATACCGGGAATATGGCTCCGTCTGCATTATGCCGGGGTGCTGTATAATTTTAAACGTGAACAGACACCTGCCGCAAGAAAAACAGCATACTTCAAATGGCTGCTTACAGGCGACAGGCCATCAAGAGAGTTACGCTTGTTCGGACTGGGTGATTATTTCACTAATCTCTTTAACAAAAACTTCAATAAGTTAAAAGAAGAAGAGATAGGCATCATACGTAAGAGAACATCCATTGAGCTTATTACCGGCATATTCAAAGCTGCAGCATTTCTTTTAGCACTCGGGTATATCGCTAAAGAAACAGTCAGTTCACAAATATCGGTTGGCGATATGGCAATGTACCTAGTTGCCTTCAGGCAGGGAATGGTATATATTAAAGATGTCTTCTCATCGCTGGCAGGTCTGTATGAAGATAACCTTTTTATTGGCGATACCTTCGAGTTTCTTAATCTTAAAGAGCAGATCGTTGCTGTACCTCCTGTTATTGAACCGGGCAGTCTCAGTAACAATATTAAAATAAACAATCTCTCTTTCTCATACCCCGGGACCGGTGAACCACTGCTCAAAAACCTTAATCTTGAGATCAGGAAGGGTGAAACGATAGCGCTGGTAGGAGTTAATGGTGCAGGTAAAAGCACACTGGTAAGACTGCTATGCAGATTGTATGACCCGGCTGAAGGAAAAATAACACTTGATGGTAAAAATATCACACATATGGACCCTGTTTTATACCGCAGACTGTTCTCTGTTATCTTTCAGGACTTTATGCTATATAATCTCAGTGCGGGTGATAATATTTGGATGGGGGATATCTTCACACCTCAAAATAATGATAGAATAAAAACGTCGGCATCACAAACAGGCATAGACGAATTGATAGAGGCACTGCCCAAAGGGTATGATACGGTTATCGGCAGACTCTTTGATGACAGTCGGGAGCTTAGCTGGGGCGAATGGCAGAAGATAGCAATGGCACGTGCCCTTTACAGGGATGCTCCTGTGCTGATACTCGACGAACCGACAAGCGCCCTTGATGCCTCAACTGAATATGAGCTGTTCAACAGGTTCAAAGAGATAACCTGCGGCAGGACATCAATACTTATCAGTCACCGTTTTTCAAATGTCAATCTGGCCGACAGGATACTGGTGCTCGATAATGGAAAGATAGTTGAGGAAGGGACACATGAAAAGCTGATGAAAACCGGTGGTATTTACAGTGAGATGTACACCAAGCAAAGCAGCGGATACAAATTATGAGTCTGTTTGCCGATATATCACCTGAAGAGCAATTGCTGATATCTCTCTGCCGTCTCTCCTTCAGCGAAAAGCAGAAGAAAAATATCCATGTACTGGTAAAAAAGATAACAGATATTGACAAGTTTGCCTATCTGGCTAATGAACACGGCATTATAGCACTGGTTTACCATAATCTGAAAGAGACAGGCGCCAGTGACCTGCTGCCTGAAGAGAAAATGACATTCCTTGCAAACAGCAGGATGAAAAGCCTTGGGCGTAACACATTCCTTTATAAAACTATTGAACAAGTACTGAAGCTTTTTAAGCAGAAAAAAATAAAAACGGTATTGCTTAAAGGGATGGCTCTTGACCTGTCTGTTTATGGCAATACAGGGTTAAGGCAGATGAACGATATTGATATCCTTATACCCCATGAACAATGTATGGAAGCAAGAAGGATATTGCTGAATAATGGTTTTCAGTCAATCCCGCTTAAGTCACCGCTCTATAATCTTATACTGCCATA
>JADFUQ010000057.1 GCA_015222065.1 Bacteroidota bacterium | reverse complement strand
TCCACGGAAGAATTATTGCAATTAATAAGTGACCTGCCTTATGAGACCCGGGAGATCCTTGAAAAAGTCAAGAACGGAAAAATTAAAATAGTTTTCGAGCATAAAGGACTTGACCCCATGCTTATCACACACGAACGAATCAGCAACAGATTGGCATTTTCTATTGTTTTGGCTTCTATAGTGATTGGTTCATCATTAGTTGCATTCTCAAGATCCCACCATTGTGGAGAGATATCCCTATCATTGGCATTGCTGGTTTCCTTGCTGCATGTATTTTAGGATTTGGGCTTCTTATTTCAATATTGCGTCATGGTAAAATGTAATGTGGAAACTACAGGAATTCTCAAAAAAGAGGTTTCAAGTTTAATAAATTGATGATTACTAAACCGAAAACATATGGAACCTGTACAGAATGAAATCTTAGAAATAAAGAAAATATCTGAAAACATCTATAAATATCTCTGGCGGCATAAGGAATATCTATACAGGCTGAATGTATAAATCATGAGGATTCCATGGATGTTTGAATACGTATTTCAAAAATATATATTTCAACGAAGTTAAATTCCGGTACATTCTAATAATCATTAATTGATAATGAGACATCATATCCTTCAACTTTTATTTCCGGCATTCCTTCATACTCTTTACCTTTAACTGCATCATATTCGATGGTAGAATTTTCAATTATCTTTGTTTTATGAGTAAAATTCTCTTCATTAATGTCAAGATGAGGATACTTAATATTTGCTTTGAACCTATAATCCAAATTAGCAGGAATACCAATGGTGATTTTTTCATATTTCCCATTCACCTTCAAACTTTTGAAATTATCACCTGTCTCAGTAATAATAAATTTATCATTGTACCCGGTAGCTACAGACAAAACACCTGTTAACTTATCAATTTTAAAGGTGCCATATTTCGATTCGGTTATTTGAAGGCTTTCAAGTTGTGTTGAATTAATACCGTCATTATATGAAGCAGAAATATTACAATTATTACCTTTAACAAATTCAAATTTCGAATATTTTGAAGTAATTTCGATATCCTCCAATTGGTTAATAATAACTGTGCAATCATAACAATCAGCTTTCAGTCTCCCTGACTTTTCTGATCTGAGACCGGAATATTTAGCTGTAAAAATGATATCACCTGTTTCATCCAAATTGAATTTGTCATTATAGCTATCAACTTCAAGAGACCCAATTGTATTTATAAACACTTTTGAATACTTAGATTCAAATTTTGTATCACCTATGCTATTAGCCTCAAAATCCGTATTATAAAGCGTGATATCTGCCTCTTCTTTTATATCACTAAACTCTATTGTACTGTATTTAGCTGAAATAACTGCTTCATTATCCACTTTCCCTCCATACAATTTATCATTATAAAGCTTTAGAGTCAATTTCCCCAGAACATCGGCCAATTCGATATCTGAATATTTTGAAGTAAGATCCAGATTGCATTTTTTCGGAATGGTTAATTCACCTGTAACCTTAAACTCAGTAAGAATAACCTCTTTTTCACCTTCCAGCTTAAGTTTTGTCCGGTTCATTATTGAGATCCTTCTTTTCCAGAATTTCATGTTGATACTTGCTCTCTCCGGTGAATTACTGAAAGTCATGTTCTTCAGATAAGAATCAAGTCTTTCAACATCATCCTCATTTGCTCCTTTGGCAACTAAATGAAGCTTATATTCAATTACCGGTTTATCCCATGTCTTAATATTCAGATCGCTGTTATAATTATTAAAGGATAAATCCACATCTTCATTAGCCTTGTAGCTCCAGCTATATGTCTTCTGTAATTTTTTTTCCTGTCCGTAACCTACTATGCTAATACTTAGAAATATTAACAGAAACAGGGATTTACAAAAATATTGCTTCTTCGTTTTCATAATTGTTGATATTATTGGTTTCTAAAATAATCAATTCGAGAATCTGTATCTTTTTTTCATAAGTGTCAAATATTGTATTAATTATTTTCTCATTATATCCAATCTCATTCAGATCTTTCATTGCCTGATCATACATATTATCTATCATTTTCATCTCTTCAAAAAGATCTTCGACAATTTTATTGTCAATATTGCTGTATGATCTGACTTCCTCCTTTTTAAGATTAATCAGAGCTCTATATTCATTTTCCCTCTCTCCAAGCGTTTTGTCAATTTTCGCCAGTGTCATTTTTCGATTCGTTATATAATTGCTTCCAAGATCATAAACAACATAGCCAACACTTAGAAGGAGCAACAATATTGCAGCTGCATTTCTAAATCTGCGAAAAAGGTTTTTATTTCCCGGTTCCAATCCTGTAGATTTCCTGGATTGAAGATCACTTCTTATCCCTTCCCAAATAATATTATCATCGGGATGTTCAACATCCAGGTTTTGCCTTTCCTTTTTTAGGTACTTCTCCAGATTAATTAACATAACTCTTAGTTATTAAATTTTTACTTAGCAGATCCAATGCTCTTTTATATTGTGTTTTAGACGTAGATTCCGAGATTTTCAGAAGATCTGCTATCTCCTTGTGTTTATAATTCTCCAGTGCATATAGTATTACTATTGTCCTTGCACCTTCCGGTAATTGTTTTATTGCATTGTGCACAATAGCCGGGTCAATCTTTTCCTCAACTACATCATTATAATCCTCATCGGGCAATCTATGATTATCTACATCTTCAAAATGAATTTTACTTTTTCTCAAAAAGGATATACAATTATTGATAACAATTCTTTTTAACCAACTGCCAAATGCTTCATTTCTTTTCAGCTC
>JADFUQ010000442.1 GCA_015222065.1 Bacteroidota bacterium | reverse complement strand
AGTATGGAAAATAATAATTGTGAGAATTGCGGTTTTCGTGCAAAATATGACAATAATCCAAAATCATTTTTAGGTTGGTTATGGAGATGGCATGCCACCTGGTGTCCCGGCTGGAAAGCATATATTAAATCTCTTCCTGATAATGAAAGAATTAAATTGGCTGACAGATATAATTTGACTAAATATAAATAATCGTAACTAATCAGTCGGCAGTCGGCAGTCCACAGTCGGCAATTGGCGATCGACAAAAATGCAAAGTATAATGAGATTAGCCATTATTATGCCATAAACATTGAAATTCCGATACAAGTATTTAAAGTGAACTAAAGTTAAGAAGAAGTTTAAAGTGAACTAAAGTTTAAAGTGAACTAAAGTTGAGAAGAGAAGGAGTTTAAACTTTAGGCATTTTAGGCACTTTAGTCACTTCTTCATTTAGTCACTTTAAACTTAAGACACTGAATAGTTACAAATAATCAATATAAGCTAATTTCTACTGATGTTTATTGTTATGTAGTTAAAATGGAGGTGAAAAATGTATAAATGCTATCAGGACAAGATTGTCCCCGGAGCCGAGTCGTTTTCTTTAGCATGGGTTATTGGTGAGAACCTGCTTCATTTAACAATGTGGGTACTGGCAGGATATCTTATTTGGCCTATATGGACACTATTTGGTTTCCCGTTGCTCACTATTATATGGGCAGTCCTGGTAGTGTTAGTCCAGATTTTATTAAAAAAACATAATTGCAGTGGTTGTTATTATTATGGTAAGATGTGTCATCTTGGCTGGGGAAAAATTTCATCGGCCACGTTTAAGCAGAATAGTGGTGATCTAAATGTAGGGATGAAACTTTCCCTTTTCTATATTATTCCTCCACCGGTAATTTTTGTTACAGCACTTATTTTTGCTATAATTAAAAGCCCTGTTTGGGTTTATTGGTTTGTTCTGGTGTTGTTCCTAATCTTAAATATAGCTTCATTCCCTGTGAGAAAAAAAGGTTGCAGCTTGTGTGCTATAAGAGAGGCTTGTCCCGGGAGTGCGGCAAAAAGCAAAAAAACTACCTGACAAAACGCTCCACCTGATCGCTATTCCGCTGCGCTCCATAGCGACAGGTGAGCTTGAATGTTATACTTCATTCCCGCATCTCCAAATCGAGATTAATTTCTGCAAAAATGACATTAATTTGCAGATTGATAATAGTTTAAACCAATCTTGATGTTAGTCACAATAAAAAAATTATATTTGTTACTTGTTTTTAACAATAGATTCAAAAAAGAAGGAAGCTGTACTTCTGCAATCTTTATTAACCATAGGAGAAAATATGTATGTCTTTAGTTGAATTAAAACAAGTTACAAAGGATTATCAAATGGGGGAGATGTTTGTTCGGGCGTTGAAAAATATTGAATTGGATATTGAGAAACAGTCATTTGTGTCTTTTGTAGGTCCGTCAGGCAGTGGCAAAACAACATTGCTCAATCTTATTGGCTGCCTTGATAAGCCTTCATCCGGGGAAGTGTTTGTGAACGGTACACCGGTAAATAGTTTTTCAAATAAAGAAGCAGCTCAGTTTCGGGGTCAACATCTCGGATTCATCTTTCAGAATTTTAATTTGCTGCCTGTGTTGACAACTTATGAAAACGTGGAATATCCCCTTATCATGGTGCAAAATATCCCGGCCTGTAAACGGAAGGAAAGAATTATGCATTACCTGGAAGCAGTCGGAATGACTGATCAAAAAGATAAATATCCTTCTCAGCTTTCAGGCGGACAAAAACAGCGGGTCGCTGTAGCCCGGGCGCTGGTTACTGATCCCAAATTAGTACTGGCGGATGAGCCTACTGCTAACCTGGACCATGCTACGGCTTTTAAAGTTATTGAGCTGATGAAGCAAATGCAGCAAAATTTGGAAACAACTTTTATCTTTTCAACTCATGATCCCAAGATCGTCAAAGAAGCTGAAATTATTTATACACTTGAAGACGGAAAACTTGTGAACAAATAAGTTACTGCTTCAATAAAAAAAAATACTTGATACAATTAATTAGTGATACAAAAAAAATGAAAAATATTTTTAAGATAGCTATTAGAAATTTGCTTCGATATAAAAGGCGTACTCTGATGACTTCAATGCTTATTATTGTCGGGGTCGTTATGGTGATTGTTTTTTCCGGAGTATCTGTTTCATTTAAAAGTATGATGATTGGGTCTATTACTGATTCAATGCTGGGGCATTTACAAATTCATAAAAAAGGATATGTAAGTTCCATTGATAATCTGCCTCTGCATCTAAATATTAATGAGAAAGGCATCAAACAACTTGAGAGTATCTTTGAAAAACATAACGATGTTATTGAGGCTTTTTCTTATCGAATAAAATTTGGTGCGATGCTCAGTAACTTTCAGGAAACGACCAATATTCGTTTGACGGCAGTTCAACCTCAGATGGAAAATGCTGCCTGTCCCAGGTTGGTAGAAAGAATCAACGGAGATATTCAAAATCCTGACAAATTTATAGAACAGGGCAAAATAATTATACCTGATAATCTTGCCAAGGGATTAGAGCTTAAAGCCGGAGATGAGGTTGTTCT
>JADFUQ010000441.1 GCA_015222065.1 Bacteroidota bacterium | reverse complement strand
CATATTCTTTATTTAAAAACTTTTCACTCCCTGTGAATGCACTCATTGCACGAATAATCTTCCATTTTATTAATTCATTTTCCGAATTATATTCGTATCAATTTATTAAACTTAACATTGTTTCTTCATGTTTGTCATAAAAACAAATATATCCAATCGCGTCAATTGTTTCGCTAATTTTTAGTGTATCATTTGACTTTAAATTTTCTGTTAATAATGGCAATGCATCTTTGCCTATTCTAATAATTGTCCGGGCAACAATGTCTCTCGGTAATGGATAATTGTTTTTTTAAATTCTTTCTTTGGAATATGTTTGTGTTGATTATTTCCTATTTTACCTAATAGTTTTACCAATTCAGGGATAGCTAATTTTCCGTAAGAAATAAGCGAATTACAAATCTCGATTTTAGTATATAATATATTTTCTTTCTCTAATGCCAGGCACAAGAAGTAAATTGATTTTGGATTCTTTATTTTTGCAATCAATCTGGCACTAACTGTTCTTTCAACAACAGATTTACTGTTCAACAGTTTAATAAGTTCATCAAAGGATTTTTCTACAAATTTACTTTCAATTTTACTTTAAAAATATCCACGATTTTCTAATTGTCTTTCAGTGCTTTTCATTTATTACGCTTGTTCTCCTTGCTTGCTGCTACATTTGTGAACGTGTAAACTTAAATATATTTTGTTTATGTCTGCTTGTTTTATGTATGCAATAACTTATCCTTCTATTTATCTTTGAGAAGAAGTTATAAGTGAACTAAAGTTGAAAGTGAACTAAAGTTGAGAAGAGAAGAAGTTTTAACTTTAGGCACTTTAGACACTTTAGACACTTCTTCATTTAGACACTGAATAGTTACAATATTTCTATTTCGGTAATAGTGATATATTAATTTGGACAAAATTATTTTATTGATTAAATATTGAAAGATACTGGTTTGTAAGGCATTGTATAAAAGCTAGCATAACAAGGTAGAGCTTAGCATTCTACCAGAAAAGCAAAGCGCTTATTAGCGAGAATAAAAAGAGTACCATACCGGTAATCACAACAAAATAATTTTAACTTTATGTAATGGTATTATGGGTAAAACCAGGGCCAAATTATCGCTAAATAGCACAGTTACAGTACCTATCCCAAATCATTATCCGTAATTATCGATAGAATGAAACTAATAAAATAAACTAAATGAAACCAATTTCTACATTTAAAATTTCCAGAAATTGGCAATTAATATTGCTTTTTGCAGCATTAAAATTGCTCATTCATTTAATTACAAATACCAACTATGAATTACACAGAGATGCCTATTTATATTATGCTCAAAGCGAACATCTTGCGTGGGGATATGTTGCTGTCCCTCCATTTATTGCAATAATGGGCAAGTTTGCTACGGCATTATTCGGTAATACAACATTTGGATTGAGATTTTTCCCTGCAATCATTGGGTCAATGAACCTAATTCTTATTGGATTAATGGTGAAAGAACTGAATGGAAAAAAATATGCAATTTCTTTAGCAAGTTTAGCATTTATCTTATCACCATTTTTTTTACATGTAAATACATTATTTCAACCAGTTAGTTTTAATCAATTCTTTTGGTTTTTGTCAGGATACTTAATTCTTATAATGATTAAAAGAAACGACCCAAAAATTTGGATATGGATAGGGATAGTATTTGGTATTGCATTTTTAAATAAATACTCAATTGTATTTTTCATTTTTGCATTTGCAGTCTCATTATTGATCTCCCAACATCGTAAACTATTCCTGTCAAAATATTTTGTTTTGGCGATAGTGCTTGGACTAATTATTATATTTCCTAACCTTATGTGGCAATACAATAATAATTGGCCTGTATTGTATCATATGAAAGAATTACAGGAAACGCAGCTAGTACATGTGCGAATTTCAGATTTTCTAATTTTACAAATTTTGATGAATTTACAAGCTGCGTTGTTATGGATACCAGCACTTTTAATTTTGTTATTCCATAAAAAGGAAAAACAATACCGGTTATTTGGATTTATCTATCTTATTGTAATCATAACACTTCTTTTAGGACGTGGTAAGTCGTATTATTCAATGGGTTTATATCCTATTTTATTCGTATTTGGTGCGTATTTTATAGAAAAATATCTAAAAAAATATTTTATATACATTTTTAGCTCTTTAGTGATATTTATGTGTTTATCATTATATGGTTCATTATCATTCGACGGAATACCATTTTACAGCTTTGAGCAGGTAAAGCAAAAAGATGCTTTTACCTGGGAAGATGGTGTGAAACACGATTTCCCGCAAGATATGTCTGATATGACTGGTTGGACTGAGATAGCACAAAAAGTAAATAAGGTATATTTAGATCTTGATGAAAAGGATAAAGCAAATTGTAATATCTTTTGTGATCATTATGGTCAGGCCGGTTCCATTATGTTTCATGGTAAGGAAATTAAAATTCCGGAACCTATTTCTTTCAACGGAAGCTTTGTTTTTTGGGCACCTGATGGTATAACAAAAGATTATATGATTTGGGTTCATTGGGATTTAGACAAAAATAATGATCCGGAAATCTTTTTACCAAAGAATTTTAAAGAAGTAGAGTTAAAAGCTATAATAGACAATAAATATTTTAGAGAGAACGGAACCAGAATATACCTCTGTAAGTATCCAACTGAAAGGTATTTAAATTACTATAAAACCAGAATTGGAGAATTGAAAAACCGATACCAATAACACGCCATAAGAGCCACTTAGCAGGCGATACACAATTTTATTAAATAAATTGAAATGAAAACCAGAAGACCTGTTGCAACGAATGTATTACTATTTTTACTATTGTTCCTTTCATTGGGCGCTTTGTTTGGGGGTGTGGTGTTAGTTCTTGACCCGAGCGGAGAGCTTCTTCAAATGCCTGTAATAATTTTGAAAAATTCGCCATTCAATAACTTTCTGATTCCGGGGCTGATTTTATTCACTGTATTAGGCGTTATCCCAGCACTGGTTTTTTATTCATTATTAAAGCGACCACAATGGACATGGGTAAATGTACTGAACGTATATAGCGATATGTATTGGGCTTGGACATTTACATTGTATGTAGGCTTTGCACTAATTATTTGGATTAGTGTTCAAACCTTATTAATAAACTCCGTGCATTTTGTTCATACAGGATATGTGTTGCTTGGCATATCAATTGTGTGTATAGCTTTGCTTCCGTCAGTGAGGCAACATTATTTTCAAAGTGACCAGCAATAAAAGTGAATATTTCGTCTAATATCAAAGCAAGTTTACAAGAGGATAGAATTAGAAAAAGCGGTTAGAATATTTTATAAAATGGCGTGAAAGAAATCGAACTACACACAATCCAATTCAGACAGTAATTCGGAAATGCTATTTACGAGTGATAAATGTTTCTTTTTATGCTTTATTTGTTGAAAATAAGATCGTCACAGTATTTAAAAATTCAACTCTGAAACTTGAGCAAAGGACTTTTACTGTTTTGCATTTTGTCTTAAAATTGTTTCTTTCTACGTTTCCCTTTATTTCTGCCACCTTTTATTTCTTCGGCAACATCAACTCTAACACGGCGACCTTTAAATTTACTATCATGGAAGGAACTCAATATTTTGGTAGTGTACTTCTCTCCTACTTCGAAAAATGAAAAACTGTCTTTTATATCAATAGCCCCTATATTTATATCACGATCTTTTGTATTATCATTAATCATTCCAATAATATTTACAGGAATAACACCATCTTTTTTGCCTATGTTAATAAAAAATCTGGCATAACCGTTCTTTCCTCTTCTTCCGTGTCTATCACTATGGCTGCGTTCATCTCGTTTATCTCGTTTGTCTCGTTTATTTTCTGCTTTCTCATTAAGGTCGGGAGCATTTTTATAATATTCCAGGAATCGATTAAACTCAAGCGATACAAAGTGCTTAATTATTTGTTCTTTACTCAACCATTCAAGTTTCTTATTGACTATATCCATAAACGGAGCAATTTGAGCTTCATCCACTTCTACTTTCTCCATCCTGTCAATTAACTTAAAAAGTTGTTTTTTGCATATTTCAGTTCCGCTTGGTACCGGTAATCTTTCGAAATTCTTGCGAATGTTCTTTTCTATTTGTGGTATCTTACTCTTTTCCCGGTAGTTAACTATAGCAATAGAAATGCCCGATTTACCTGCACGTCCGGTACGTCCGCTTCTATGAGTATACACTTCATTATCTTCCGGTAAGTTATAGTTAATTATGTGGGAAATATCGTTTACATCAATACCACGAGCTGCAACATCGGTAGCCACTAACATTTGTAACGATTTTTCCCTGAAACGCTTCATCACCTGGTCGCGTTGCGATTGTGAAAGGTCTCCATGAAGTGCATCGGCATTATATCCGTCCTTTATAAGTTTATCGGCAACTTCTTTGGTTTCCATCCTTGTCCGGCAAAATACTATTCCATATATATCCGGATTAATATCTGCAATTCGTTTAAGAACTAAATATCGGTTACGTGCATGTACCTGGTAATAAATATGACGTATATTTTCAGCGCCGGCGTTTTGCGTTCCTACAGTTATTTCAACAGGGCTGTTCATATAGTTTTTAGCAATGCGTGCCACTTCTTTTGGCATAGTTGCCGAAAACAGTAAAGTTCTCTTAATACCAGGTGTTTTTTCTAAAATACTGTCTAAATCATCGCGAAATCCCATGTTAAGCATTTCGTCTGCCTCATCCAAAACCACTGTTCTGACATTAGCAATCTTTGCGACTTTACGATTGATTAAATCAAGCATTCTTCCCGGGGTAGCAACAATAATGTGTACTCCTTTTTTAAGTGCTCTGATTTGAGTGTCGATACTTGCTCCACCATATACGGGCACTATCTGCAAACCTTTTATGTATTTCGAATAATTTTTCAGATCCCTGGAGATCTGAATACAAAGTTCCCGTGTTGGTGCTAATATTAAAGCATGAACTGATTTGTTCCGGATATCTATTTGCTCAATTATAGGTAAGCCAAAAGCTGCTGTTTTACCTGTTCCGGTTTGAGCAAGTCCTACTATATCATTTTCTTTTTCAAAAAAAATTGGTATTATCTCTTCCTGAATTGGTGTTGGATTTTTAAATCCCAGCTCTTCAATCCCCTTCATTAAATTAGGCGACAAGCCCAATGTATTAAATATCAACATTTTATTTTTTTAAAAAATTTAAGCTGCAAACGTACGGAAAATTTATCACGTGAGGAAAATACAAGTCAATAAAAAACAATAAAACCAGAATATTTATTAGCCGGGTTTTATATCAACTTTTATAACTCTTTGTGGAGCAAAGCCGGTTCCTACAATAAGTGTTTTGTAGTTTTTATGTAATTCACAGTAGTAATTAATTTTAAACTTTTTGTTTCCTGATTCAGAAACAATTTAACTACCATGTACACTTTTTATTCATATCTCAGAGAATCAACAGGATTCCGGGAAGCTGCTTTAATGGATTGATAACCAACAGATAAAATTGCAATAAACAGAGCTATTACCCCACCAATAAGAAAACTGATTACGCCAAGATCAGTTTTATAAGCAAAATTCTTCAACCACCAGTTTATCATTCCATAAGAAAGTGGAATAGCAATAATAAATGAAATAAAAATCAGCTTCAGGTATTCCATAGACATTAATTTCACAATACCATTTGAAGATGCTCCCATAGCTTTACGGATACCAATTTCCTTGGATCGTTGTTCAGCTGTGAAAGTAGCAAGACCAAGTAACCCCAAAGAGGCAATAATGATTGCTAAACAAGTAAATACAAGAAAGATTTTGCTAAGTTGTTGTTCTTTCCTGAATTTTGCATTAAAATTATCCGCTATGAATGAGTAATCAAAAGAAGTTCCGTGAGCGAAAGATTTCCATTTCGATTGAATCAAATTAATCTTTCTATTGACATCGCCGGGTGTAAGTCTTACAAGAAGGTTGTTCCCTTCTGTTCCCAGGAAAATAATGAGAGAAGTAATTTCTTCCTCCAATGATTGAAAATTATAATCTTTAACAACACCGATTACTTCCCGGACATCTTCATTATTTTCTTCCCATAATGTCTGAAGTTTCTGACCAACCGGATTTTCCCAACCGAACAAACGGGCTGCAGCTTCATTTATTACAACTGCTCTTGAATCAGAAGGAAATTCTTTTGAAAAAAATCTTCCATCTACCATTGATAACTTCAGGGTTTTCAGAAGATCCTCATCTACAATGCAATAATTACTACCACGTTCCTGGGTATCTTCTCCCCTTGGCCGGAAAACATCAGAATAATTAACATCCGGAGGTACCAGATTACAAACACTTGCACTTATTACCCCAGGTAATTTCAATAACTCCTCTTTGAAAGCAATTTTAGATGAACCTAATGATTCAGCGTTTCTTATTACCAATACATTATTTTTATCAAAACCAAAATCTTTATTTTGCAGGTACTGAAGCTGTTTATATATGAGTAGGGTACAAATTATGAGTCCAAT
>JADFUQ010000440.1 GCA_015222065.1 Bacteroidota bacterium | reverse complement strand
AGCAATGTCGTCAATATCTTTATGGTTATACCATGACTCACCAACAGTATTGTTTGGTTCGAATGCGAAATCTTCAGATCATCTATAAATAATTGCAACCTGTTTCTTACATCCCACATACTTTCCATACCTTCAATAGTTTTGGTTACATCATAATTCTTCGGGAATCTATGTCCCTGTAATATACCCATATTCCTTTCAATTAAACGACTATCGGTTCTCAAATTAATGTTTTTATGATATTCCCATATTTCTTTTCCCGTTTCAATGGCTCGTTTAAGGGGACTGGTGTATATCACATCCATTTTGTAATTTTTGAGCCGTTTAGCCTGCAACTTATTTTGTCTTATTCCATTCTCTGATAAAATGCCTTCTGTTTGCCCCTGACAAATTCCTAATTTGTTTTCTATTGTTTCTCCATGTCGAACAATAATGAGGTCAGTCATTTTGAGATTTCTTGAATGTTTTTTCAGATACTAAAAATACAGCAGGCTTTTTTGAAAGAGGATTTTCTTGTGTTATAACCACTGTGTTATAAACATCTTCAATATGTTTATAGTTCAGCACCTGTACAGGAGAACCTGTTGTATGAATTTTGCCATTATGCATCATAATCAGGTAATCGCAGTATTCTCCGGCAAGGTTCAGGTCATGTATGATCATTAATACTGTAAGGTGCAGTGTCGCGTTTAATTGTTGAATAAGATTTAAAATCTGAACCTGATGTGAAATATCGAGATGTGATGTAGGTTCATCCAGCAATAGCAATTCAGGCTCTTGCGCTAAAGCTCTGGCAATTGCTGCCAGTTGTTGTTCTCCACCGCTCAATTCACACATTAGTTTATCTTTATGTGAAATAATCCTCGTCAGAGTCATATACTTATGGGCTAGAACATAGTCTTCCTCTTTTTCAAAAAGCTGAAAATGTTTTTTATAAGGTAGTCTCCCCATGAGCACATAATCTTCAACAGTCATATCCGGAGCCTCGGTATTTTGTGTTACAATAGCCAGTTTTTGAGCTTTTTGTTTGGCAGACATTGTAAACGTATCGGTGCCTTTTAACAGAATATTTCCTTTACTAACCTGAATTTCTCCGGTTATACCTTTAAATAATGTGGTTTTTCCCGAACCATTAGGACCAACAATTCCTATAAATGAGCCTTTTTCTATTTTCATATGTATATCCTCCAGCATAAAGCTGCCGGGATATCCGCATTTCAGGTTATTTATTGTCAGGAATTCCTGCATATTACCTGATGTTAAATTTCAATTTACTTAAAACAACAATAAATACTAATCCTCCAATCATTCCTGTAATCACGCCAATAGGCAATTCATTGGGAGCTATGATTGTCCTGGAAATCACATCACATAGTATCACAAAAATACTACCCCCCAGAAACGAGCTAATTAACAAAACCCTAAAATCAGAGCCAATTATGATGCGTAACAGATGCGGTATAATAAGTCCTACAAAACCTATGACTCCGGCAACCGCAACGCTAATGCCTGTTAATAATGAAGCTATGATAAAAAGTACTCTTATGGTAAAATTTGTATTTACTCCTAAATGTTTGGCTTTTGATTCGCCCAAACGAAGGGCATTTAATGGATTGGCGAACAAGTAAGTTATACATAGTCCGGTAATCGAAGCATAAAATACAGATTTAACTAAAAACATGTCAGGTTCATCAAGTGATCCCATTACCCAAAACACGATACTATGCAGGTTTTCTGCTGTCGTGGTTGACAATAGAAACATCATGGTGGATGAGGCTATAAAGCTTATCATTACGCCAATCAGCAACATCTTGTTAATATTAAAACGGTTTTTGCTAACGGCTAGAAAATACACAATAAAAATAGTGCAAATTGCACCTAAAAAACCTGAAAATGGAAGCATGTAAACTCCAAAAGTCGAGTTTAGGCTAAACACAATAGTTATCGCGACACCCAATGCCGCGCCTCCTGAAATTCCCAGGGTGTAAGGCTCGACAAGCGGATTTCGATACACGCCCTGCAAGATTACCCCTGCCAGACTCAATGCTCCTCCAACGGAGAAACCCAACAAAATTCTGGGAAAACGGATACTGCTAACGATTGTATATTCTATACCTGTTTTATTCCGGAAAATTTCAATTAACTCAGGAATTGAGAAATTTACTTCTCCTATGGAAAAGGCAAGCAATACACTGGTCCCCAGCAATATCAATAATGCTATAATACCGGCAACCCATTTCAGGTATTTACTTCTCATACGCTTAATATTCTATTCCTTTTCGGCTTGTAATGCCTTTGTCAATAGGATGTTTTATGTTTTTGATTTCACTAACATAATCGGCCAGTTCAATTAGTTGGTTTGTTGCACCTCTGCCTGTCATAACCAATTCGAGGCTTTTAGGTTTGTTTTTTATAAACTCAATCAGCCTCTCTTCTTCCAAAAATCCATCTCTTATAGTTATAAGTATCTCATCCATAATCAACATATCAAAATGCCCGGTATGAACCAGTGTTTCCAAAGCTATAATACCATTTTCGCTTTGCGTTTTATGTGATTCTTTAGTAATTGATTTATTAAAAGAAGGGTGCTCACTTGTCAGTCTAATAATTTTGACTCCCAATTTTTCAAGAGATTTAATCTCGGTAATACCATATTTTTCAGGATGTTTGTTAAAAATACTGTAGCATACTTTGTATCCATGACTTAAGGCACGTAAAGCAAGTCCAACTGCAGAGGTAGTTTTCCCTTTCCCTGTACCTGTGTATATATGTATCAACCCTGTTCCTTCCATTTTCAGTATATTTTTTTTATAACCTGTTCAAGCGTTTCAGTAAATGACAAAACCGTTGGCGTACAGGCTATATTTGAATCAATAATAAATATTTTTTTGCTTTTTACCGCATTCAACTCAGCATAACTTTCCCACTTTTTTTTTTCTTCATTACCAACAATCCCCATGGTTACAATAAATATTACGTCAGGATTTCGTCGCAAAACGCTTTCTCTTGTTATGGTTCCCCTATCCATATCTGCCGCCAGATTTTCACAACCGGAAAATATAATATAATCATTCATAAATGTATTGGGAATTACTGTAAAAATAGGTTTGGCTCCGATTTGAAAAAACACTTTGAGCTTATTATGCCGGGAAGGAATTAAACTTTGCATACTATCAACCCTTTGCCTTGATCTTTTCACAATTGAAAGGGCTAAATCAGCTTTTCCAACCAACGTACCAAGCTCAATAGCTTGATTGCATATATCGTCAAATGATTGCATTTTTTTTATGAAATGTACTGCAATACCATTGTTTTTTAATGTATTAATGGTAGTTTGTTTGGTTAAACCCGATGCAATTACAATATCAGGATTTAAGAGCAGAATTTTCTCAATATTCACTTCTGTAGCAGTACCCACGATAAGTTCTTTATTTTTCTTTGAAATATCGCAATATGATGTAGCTCCCACAATATTCTCTGTCATATTAAAACTTTCAAGTTCTTTTGTAATAGATGGAGCTAATGAAACTATTCTAATTCCGTTTTCAATGACATCTTTATTCGTATTAGGATAATTATTGCATGAGATAACTAAGATTACAGCGATAATAAATAAAAATATTTTGTTCATGTTAATTACAGATAAGTTCAAGAAAAGTGTTTTTTTATACCTTCCCATCCGCCTGAGGCGGACAGTGGCGAGGATTTAAAAAGCTTTTTAAGGTTTACAGCTACGGGTATAGCTCCGGATTTACACCGGATTCCCTTATTAAGGATTTTTCAAAATTATGAAATTCCACCAGTATGTCACAAAAGTAAAAAATAAATTTTGAGTTCTCAATTTTTAATAGATTTTTGATAATTATGTAAAATTGTGAATAGTATTAATAACAGATTCAAGGATTTTTCATAGATTTATTAGTTCTTTTGGTAAAAATTATTTTATGGATAAAAAGGAAGCAGAAGAAAGGATATTAAGACTCAGAAAGGAGCTTAACCGGCATAATTATAACTATTATGTATTATCGCAGCCGGAGATCAGCAATTTTGAGTATGATATGATGCTGAATGATTTGATTGAATTTGAGAAAAGATTTCCGGAATTTTATAACGAGAATTCACCCACTCAAAGAATTGGTGATGACAGAAACCAGGTATTTGTGCAGAAAAAGCACAAATATCCTATGCTTTCCTTGGGAAATACTTACTCTCAGGATGAGTTGAATGATTTTGATACCCGTGTGAAAAAGATTATTGGCAACGATTTCGAATATATTTGTGAACTGAAATATGACGGCGCTGCAATAAGTTTACAGTATATAGACGGAAAGCTCAAACAAGCTGTTACGCGAGGCGATGGTGAGCGGGGTGATGATGTTACCGCTAATGTTAAAACCATTAAAAGCATCCCTCTTATTCTCAGAGGCGACAATTACCCGCCATTGTTTGAGATTAGGGGAGAAATATTCATGTCCAGGGAAGGATTCAGCAAGCTTAACGCTGAAATGGAAAAGAAAGGGAAGACCCTTTTTGCCAACCCCCGTAATACTACAGCAGGCACATTAAAAATGCTTGATTCATCTATTGTTGCAAAACGGCCATTGGACTGCTTTCTGTATCATCTTTTGTGTGATCAACTTCCTTCCGATTCACATTTTGAAAACCTTGAAAAAGCAAAAAGCTGGGGGTTCAAAGTATCACCTCACATTACAAAGTGCAAAGGAATTAATGAAGTTTTTGATTTCATCAGTAAATGGGACACTGAACGCAAGGGGCTCCCTTTTGATATAGACGGTGTTGTACTTAAAGTAAATTCTTACCGCAATCAAAAACAGCTTGGTTTCATTGCAAAATCACCACGTTGGGCAATTTCATATAAGTTTGAAGCAGAACAGGCAGTCACACAATTGCTTTCTGTTGATTTCCAGGTAGGACGTACCGGTGCAATTACTCCTGTTGCCAATCTGAAGCCTGTTCTCCTTGCAGGAACTACTGTTAAAAGAGCTTCTCTGCATAATGCCGATCAGATAAAGCTCCTTGACCTGCACTACGGTGATACAGTATTTATTGAAAAAGGAGGTGAGATAATCCCCAAGATTATTGAAGTTGATAGATCAGCACGGAAACCGGGGAGCACAGCCATCAGATTTATTGACTTTTGCCCTGGTTGCGGATCGAAATTAAACAGGAAAGAAGGAGAAGCTCAACATTACTGCCCCAATGAAACAGGCTGTCCACTACAGATCAAAGGAAAGATTACCCATTTTGCGAGTCGTAAAGTAATGGATATTGATGGATTGGGTGAAGAGACTATTGATCTATTGTATGAAAAGAGGTTTATCAAAAGCATTGCCGATCTTTATGAACTTAAAAAAGAAACACTTATCCCTTTGGAACGTTTTGCCGAAAAATCAGCAGATAACATCATTAATGGTCTCGAAGAATCAAAAAATGTTTCTTTTTCAAGAGTTCTATTCGGTTTGGGGATCAGGCATGTAGGCGAAACGGCAGCTAAAACCCTGACAAACAACTTCCGGTCAATTGACGCACTTATGAACGCCGGTTTTGATGAATTGATGGATATTAACGAGATCGGAACCCGTATAGCACAAAGCATAATAGACTTCTTTTCAAAAACTGAAAACCTCGAAATAGTAAACAGACTTAAAAAATATGGTTTAAAATTTGAATTAAGCGAAGATGAAAAAGAATTGAGATCTTCTAAACTGGAAGGACTTAATATTGTCATCTCAGGTACATTTGAAAATCATTCAAGAGATGAACTCAAAGACATAATTGAGAAAAACGGTGGTAAAAATGCGAGTTCCCTCTCTTCCAAAACCAACTATCTTCTTGCTGGAAATAATATGGGGCCCAGCAAAAAAGAAAAAGCAAGGAAACTAAACATTGATATTATTAGCGAAGATGATTTCTTAAAAATGATTCAGTAAAGGACACATTCATCATCAAAGAATGTGGATTTCTAATTCAAATTAAGTCAGTAATAAAAAATATTGGCAACATGGCAAAAATGAAGCAACAATTTTTTAAACTTGCATTGTGAACATATATTTGAAAATACAGCTTGTCATTGGCAATTTTGTTTTAAAAAAGAAATTAAAACATTCCAGACGAACAAAAAAGGTCCACAATCTCAAAACTGCCAAAAGAATTGGAATAGTATTCAATGCTACCGAACAGGATGACTACAGACAAGTTTCCGGTTTTGTAAAAGATATTCAGGACAGAGGAATAGAAGTTAAAGTACTTGGATTTGTAAATGATAAAGATGCACCAAACGAATATTTATTGAAAAAGAATTTTTCATATTTCCTGAAAAAATCACTTAACTGGTACGGAAAACCAGCGAATCCTGAGGTTGAAAGGTTTTTGAATGAAAAATTTGATATAGTTATCGACTTCAGTCTTGACAACGATTATCTTTTTAAATACATTATGGCTCTCTCTCCGTCACGGTTTAAAGTTGGAAAATTCAAAGAACCCAATAATTACTATGACTTTATGATCAGAATAAATAAAGATAAAGACCTGAAATACTTGATTGAACAAACCAGCCATTATCTTGAGGTAATCAACCGGCCTGAGCTGTCCCCAAGTTTGATGAACATTTAATAAAACAGATTCTTAAAGAAAAACCATGCAATAAATTGTAATTATGGATAAATTCAGAGGTACCGGTGTTGCTATAGTAACCCCTTTTAAGAATGATTCAAGCATTGATTTCAGGTCGTTGGGGCGGGTTGTTGAGCATCTCATTAACAATAATATAGATTACCTGGTTGTTCTGGGTACTACCGGAGAATCAGTAACTCAATCAAAAGATGAAAAAAGAGCTGTTATTGACCATGTAATAGAGATCAATAATGGTAAAGTTCCGGTTGTAATTGGAATGGGGGGAAACTGTACAAGGGAAATTGTTGATAGTATCACCCAAAACCAGTTTGATGGAATCGATGGAATTCTTTCAGTTGCACCCTATTATAATAAACCATCCCAGAAAGGTTTATATAATCATTTCAAAACTATTGCAGGTGCTTCACCTGTTCCTGTGATCATTTATAATGTTCCCGGACGGACAAGTATAAATATTGATGCCGGTACCACCATCCGTCTTGCAAATGATGTAAAAAATATTGTTGCCGTAAAAGAAGCATCCGGTAATATAGACCAGATTATGCAGATCATTAAAAATGCTCCGCCAGACTTTCAAATTATTTCCGGCGATGATGCAATTGCACTACCAATTATTTCAACTGGCGGCAGTGGTGTAATATCTGTTCTTGCAAATGCTTATCCGGGAGAATGGTCGAAAATGGTAAATTATGCAATAAATAATAATCTCAGAGCAGCCCGTGAAATCCACTATAAATTTTTTGATCTGATAAGTTTATTATTCGCCGACGGTAATCCTGCAGGAATAAAAGCTGCTTTAAGCAATATCGGGCTTATTCAGAATCAACTAAGGCTTCCCCTGACTCCTGTTTCACGCCAGGTTTACAATCAGATAAAGCAGGCTGTTGAAGAGGTGAGTGGTTGAGTAGTTGAATAAGTTGAGTTGTAGGGATTTGAATAGCCTCGCTTTTATCATACATTTGGCTGAATCGGTATTTGATCTGATCTAGCTCCCGGTCTTCCATGACAATACTTATATTTTTTTCCGCTTCCGCAGGGGCACGGATCATTCCGGCCAACTTTCTTACCTATTCTGATAGGTTGCGATTTTTTTTCTTCGTTGTCCTGAGTATCTCCCCGTTGAGAAGCCCCTGCACCATAGGATTCCACTCCTGTTTTTGAAGTACTGTATTTGCTCATATCCAGACGTCTGCGCTGCCTGGATTCCTGTACTTTTTTGGGATCCTGTATTGGAAGCTGTCCTTTCATCAGCGTAGCAATCACCTGTTTGTTCGCCATATTGATCATTGTTTTAAACAAATCAAAAGATTCAAATTTGTAGATCAATAAGGGATCTTTTTGTTCATAAGTTGCAGCCTGTACCGATTGCTTCAATTCATCCATTTCCCGAAGGTGTTCCTTCCATACCTCATCAAAAGTTGCCAGAATAACAGTCTTTTCATATGATTTTACCAGCTCCTTCCCTTCACTTTTTGTAGCATTTTCAAGGTTAGTAATAACCTGATAAACCTTTAACCCATCTGTAACCGGCACCACAATATTTTCATAAACATGTGATTGTTTCTCATAAACATCCTTTATTACCGGCATTGCCTGGGCTGCAATTGTTTCCTCTTTTCGCTTATATGTTTCGATAACCATTTTATTCATAGACTGAACAACTTCATCCGAAGAAACTTTTATAAACTCTTGTTGGTCCATGGGAAATTCCATAGAAAAAGAGCGAATGAGTTCAAAATTAAAATTCTCAAAATCCCCGATACTATGATACTCCTCAACAAGGTTTTCCGACACATCATACATCATATTGGCAATATCAACACTCAGCCGTTCTCCTAACAATGCATGTCGGCGCTTTTTATATATTACCTCACGTTGTGAGTTCATTACATCATCATATTCAAGTAGTCTTTTTCTTATACCAAAATTATTCTCCTCTACTTTTTTCTGCGCTCTTTCGATAGATTTCGTTATCATGGAGTGTTGGATAACTTCACCATCCTGAAGTCCCATCCTGTCCATTATACCGGCAATTCGTTCAGAACCAAAAAGCCGCATCAGATCATCTTCAAGTGATACAAAAAATTGCGAAGTACCAGGATCTCCCTGTCTTCCGGCTCTTCCACGTAGCTGGCGGTCAACTCTTCTTGACTCATGTCTTTCGGTACCAACGATTGCCAGACCACCAGCTTCCTTTACCTCTTTTGATAACTTAATATCAGTACCACGTCCTGCCATATTAGTAGCAATGGTAACTACACCGCTTTTTCCGGCTTCTGCAACAATATCCGCTTCACGCTGGTGCAGCTTCGCATTTAAAACATTGTGGGTTATTCCTTTCATTTTAAGCATTCTGCTAAGAAGTTCTGAAATTTCAACAGATGTTGTTCCTACCAATGATGGTCTGCCTGCTTTAACAAGTGCTACAATCTCGTCAATAACCGCATTATACTTCTCGCGTTTTGTTTTGTAAACAAAATCTTCTCTGTCATCCCGGATTATAGATACATTAGTTGGGATTACTACTACATCAAGTTTATAGATATCCCACAATTCTCCTGCTTCGGTTTCAGCTGTTCCGGTCATACCAGCCAATTTATGATACATCCGGAAGTAATTCTGCAGGGTAATAGTGGCGAATGTCTGTGTAGCTGCTTCTACTTTTACATGTTCCTTAGCTTCAATAGCCTGGTGCAAACCATCTGAGTATCGTCTGCCCTCCATGATACGTCCTGTCTGCTCATCAACTATTTTAACTTTATTTTCAATAACCACATATTCAACATCTTTTTCAAAGAGTGTATATGCCTTAAACAACTGGTTCATAGTATGAACCCTCTCCGATTTAACAGCATAATTCTGTAGCAATTCATCCTTCTGCCTGATCTTTTTCGCTTCATCCATATCTGACTTTTCAATATCTGCAATCTCAGAACCAACATCAGGAAGAATATAAAATTCAGAATCCTCTGATGACGTTGTTACCAGGTCAATCCCCTTTTCAGTAAGTTCAATGGAATTCTGCTTCTCATCAATTATGAAAAATAGCTCATCCGTCACCTTATACATCTCCTTACTGTTATTCTGCATATAAAAATTCTCTGT
>JADFUQ010000439.1 GCA_015222065.1 Bacteroidota bacterium | reverse complement strand
TGCAGGAATCGTTGCAGATTCACAAGAAGAAAATGAATTACAGGAAGTAAACAATAAACTGGAAGCTTTAAAAAAAGCCATAATTATGGCAGAAAAAGTATAATTACAATGAGAAAACTGCTTGTTTTTGACAATTACGATTCCTTTACATACAACCTTGTACATTGTGTCAGGGAAATTGGATTTTCAAATGTAGATGTTTACCGGAATGATGAGATCGCTCTGGAAGAAATCAACAAATATGATTTGATATTACTTTCACCAGGACCCGGACTTCCTGAAGAATCCGGAATTCTGAATGAGTTGATCAGAACATATTCAAAAACAAAAAAGATAATGGGAGTTTGCCTGGGACAACAGGCTATTGGAGAGATATTTGGAGCTAATTTGATAAATCTTGATAAAGTGTATCATGGGGTTTCAACTTATGTGAACATTTTAGATAGTACGGAGCCCCTTTTTAAAAAGTTACCTGCAAGATTTAAAATTGGAAGATACCATAGTTGGGTGGTCGATCAAAAAAATTTCCCTGAATGCTTAAAAATTACTGCTGTTGATGAAGAAAAGCAGGTCATGGCTTTAAGACACAGGGATTATGATGTATGCGGAGTCCAATTTCATCCTGAATCCATACTAACTGATTACGGCAAAGAAATTATTAATAACTGGTTAAATTATTGATCCTTATGAAAAGAATACTTAACCACCTGCTTGATCATAAAATGCTATTAAAAGAGGAAGCATATGATGTGCTTCTAAATATAGGGAAAGGCAATTACACAAATTCTCAGATAGCTGCCTTTCTGACTGTTTATTTGATGCGACCGGTGTCTGTAGATGAATTGGCAGGTTTCAGAGATGCCCTGCTCGACCTGTGTTTTAGGATAGATCTTAAGGAATTTGACACCATAGACGTTTGTGGCACGGGAGGGGATGGAAAAAACACTTTTAATATTTCTACTTTAACTGCATTTGTGGTTGCCGGAGCAGGTTATAAAGTTGCCAAGCATGGAAATTATGCAGTTTCATCAGCTTGTGGATCATCAAATGTATTAGAACATCTTGGGTATAAATTTACAAACGATAATGATCAACTCAGGAAACAGATTGACAAAGCAGGTTTCTGTATGATACATGCGCCCTTGTTTCATCCGGCAATGAAAAATGTTGCCCCGGTAAGAAAAGAATTGGGCGTTAAAACTTTTTTTAATATGCTGGGGCCCCTGGTAAATCCCAGTTTTCCACAAAATCAGATCATAGGTGTTTTTAATATGGAACTGGCCCGTATCTATAATTATCTGCTCCAGGAATCGGATAAAAACTATCGTATTTTGTATAGCCTGGATGGGTATGATGAGATTTCATTAACAAGTTCGTTTAAGGTAATTTCCAATAATTCAGAACATTTACTCTTCCCGGAAGATATTGGTGCAGAGATGGTTGGGCAGGAAGAGATATTCGGGGGAAATACCATCGAGGAAGCTGCCAAAATATTTCTTGAAATAATTAAAGGGGATGGTACACTGGCACAAAACAATGTTGTAGCAGCTAATGCAGCATTAGCCATTCAATGTTTTGAAAAAGAAAAATCCATATTTGATTGTCTTGAAATAGCAAAGGAATCTTTAGCGTCAGGGAAAGCATTCAGTTCCTTCAAGACCCTGATAAACCAGAATTAAATGAACATATTAAATAAAATAACAACGCATAAAAGAAAGATCCTGGCAAAAAGGAAAATCTTATTTCCAACAAAACTATTGGAAGGCAGTACCTATTTTAACTCTGAGCCGGTGTCTCTTAAATATTCTATTGACATGAATCCCATACCCGGTATCATAGCAGAGTTTAAAAGAAAATCTCCTTCAAAGGGGATCATCAACAAAGATGCTGATATCATTGAAATTTCAAAAGGTTATATGAAGGCCGGTGCTACCGCGTTATCAGTGCTTACAGACACATATTATTTCATGGGGAAAAATGATGACCTGACAGCAGCCAGGAAACATAATGACGGTCCTATACTCAGGAAAGATTTTTTTATTGATGAATACCAGGTTATTGAAGCAAAATCAATTGGGGCTGATGCGATCCTGCTTATTGCTGCCGTTTTGACCAGGGATGAAATAAAAAAATTCACAGACCTGGCACATAGCTTAAACCTTGAAGTTTTACTGGAGATTTATGATGCTGGGGAGTTGGTCAAAATGTATGATGAAGTGGATTTGGTAGGCATAAATAACAGAAACCTTAATACATTTAAGGTCAGTCTTGATCATTCTGTAGAATTGGCCCATAAATTACCATCCGGTATCATAAAAATTGCAGAAAGCGGAATATCAAACCCGGCTAGTATAATAAAACTCCGAGCCTGTGGATTTAAAGGATTCCTTATAGGTGAAAGTTTTATGAGAGCGGCATCTCCTGCACTTGAATGCAGGAAATACATTGAATTTATTCGTAAAGGATATGAAACTGAAAGTATGTGGAATGCGTGAACCAGGGAATATTGCTGATTTGATAAAAGTCAATCCCGATTATATAGGCATGATCTTTTACAATAAGTCCCCCAGGTTCGTGAATTTACCCAATATTTTAATTAAGGAGGATATCCTGAAGGTGGGTGTTTTTGTTAATGAAAGCATTCCTGAGATATTAATCAAAGTTAAAAACTATAAACTTGACCTGGTGCAGTTGCATGGTGATGAACCTGCCCGAACCTGCCATGATCTATTTAGGAAAAATATTAAGGTTATTAAGGCCTTTTCTGTGGATGGATCATTTGATTTTGATAGACTTAATGAATTCGAACCGTATTGTGAACTGTTTCTGTTTGATGCCAGGGGAAAAACTCCGGGTGGAACCGGGAAACATTTTAACTGGGACCATTTAAAGCACTACAGGGGAAACACAAACTATTTCCTTAGTGGTGGGATAGACCTGTGTGATGTATCTGCTTTATTTGAACACAGAGAAAAAGACAAGCGAATGACAGGTGTGGATATCAACAGTAAATTTGAAATAAGGCCGGCATATAAAGACATTGAAAAAATTATAAAATTTAAAAAGCTTCTGATGAATGAAAAAAATTAAGCATATGCATTACCAGATAAACGATAAGGGCTATTACGGGGAGTTTGGGGGAGCATACATCCCTGAAATGCTGCATGCTAATATCGAAGAGCTCAGGAAACAATATTTCAGAATAATTGAACAGGAAGATTTTCAGGAAGAGTATAATGATCTTCTATCTAATTATGTTGGAAGACCTACACCACTGAGCTACGCAAGGAGACTTTCGGCAAAATACAGGTCAAATATCTACCTTAAACGGGAAGATCTGACTCATACAGGGGCACATAAAATAAACAACACAGTTGGGCAGATCCTGATTGCAAAAAGAATGGGTAAGACCAGGGTCATCGCGGAAACCGGAGCTGGACAGCATGGTGTTGCAGCGGCAACGGTATGTGCCTTAATGGGAATAAAGTGCGTTGTATATATGGGAGAGGTCGATATCAAACGTCAGTCACAGAACGTGACAAGAATGAAGATGCTGGGGGCGGAAGTGAGAATAGTGAAAAGCGGTAGCAAAACACTCAAGGATGCCACAAATGAAGCCATTAGAGACTGGATAAATAATCCCATCGACACTTACTATATAATTGGTTCAGTGGTAGGTCCGCATCCATATCCTGAAATGGTTGCCAATTTTCAATCCGTTATCAGTGATGAAATACAAAAACAGTTGAAAAGAATGGAAGGCAGGGAATTCCCGGATAAGGTCATAGCATGTGTTGGAGGCGGCAGCAATGCAGCCGGGGCTTTTTACTACTTTCTCGATAATAAAGAGGTTGAGCTAATTGCAGTGGAAGGAGAGGGACTGGGAATATCATCAGGAAAAACAGCTGCAACCATCAGAACAGGTGAAGAAGGTGTTTTCCAGGGTAGTAAAACACTCCTTATGCAGGATCAGGATGGTCAGATCGTTGAACCATACAGCATATCGGCAGGTTTGGATTATCCTGGAGTGGGACCCCTGCATGCCCATCTATTCAAGAGTGGGAGGGGAACCTATCTGGTTGCAACAGATAAGGAAGCCCTTGCCGCAGCTTTTGAATTAACCAAACTTGAAGGCATCATCCCGGCTTTGGAATCTGCTCATGCCCTGGCGGCCTTAAAGAAGATTGTGCTTCTCCCTGATGATATTGTGGTCGTAAATCTGTCTGGCAGGGGGGATAAGGATATGGAAATTTATTCTAAAAACGGGAAATATGAGTAGATTAAAAACACTTTTCAAGCATAAGAATTCCAATATTTTAAACATCTATATTACGGCCGGGTTTCCAGCCCTGAACGAAACAATTTTAATTGTACAGGAACTTGAAAAGGCAGGAGTTGATATAGTTGAAATAGGTATGCCATTTTCCGACCCGCTAGCTGACGGACCAACAATTCAGGCCAGCAGCCAGAAGGCCATTGAAAACGGGATCACTTTAAGCAAAATATTTGAACAGGTTACAGAGATAAGAAAGACCGTACAGATTCCCCTGATTTTAATGGGATATTTTAATCAGGTATTGAAATTTGGAGTGCCGCAGTTTTTCAGTAAAGCCAGGGAAGTGGGTATAGATGGTCTAATTATTCCGGACTTGCCCATTGATGTGTATAATAATGAGTATGCAAGCCTGGTTGATGAAATTGATCTGGATCTGATATTCCTGATAACTCCACAGACTTCAAATAAAAGAATTAAAATGATAGATAAATTGAGCAACGGATTTTTGTATCTGGTTTCATCTCACTCTACTACCGGATCTCAACAAAATCTGCAAACATCTCAAATTGAATATTTTAAGAGGGTAAAGACTCTGGATTTGGCAAATTCGTCACTTATCGGTTTTGGGATATCCAATCATGATACATTCACCGTAGCTTGCAAATACGCCAACGGTGCCATAATAGGAAGTGCATTTATTAATGCTGTAGCTAATTCCACTGATCTGCCTGCAACAATTCATCAGTTTGTCTTGTCAATTACCCGGTGATTTGTGAAAAAAGATAGTTTTTCAAGTCCTTAAACCGGTTACTGATAACAACAGTCTTTTTCCGGCGATTATTAAATTCCAATAATTTTTCAGGGATTATTAAATTTTCCTCAATGACCTCTTCTATTATTGTGTGGAATTTTGCAGGATGAGCCGTTTCAAAGAAAATACCAATACCCGGATGATCATATAAATATTCCTTGAGAGCAAGATATCCTGTTGCTCCGTGAGGGTCAAGAAGGTATCCTTTCTTCATATATACTTGTTTTATTGTTTTTCTTATCTGATCATCTGTATAACTGTATCCGATTATTTCTTTTTTTATTGCCTTCCAAGCATGATCATACATTTCCAATATCCGTGCGAAATTGCTTGGGTTCCCAACATCCATAGCATTGGCAATGGTCTCAAGTGAGGGCCTGGGTTTGTATTCTCCTGTTTCAAGATAATCAGGCACCGGACGATTAATATTTGATGCTGCAAGAAAAATCTTAACCGGCAATCCCAGTCTTTTCGCTATCAGCCCGGCTGTCAGGTTTCCATAATTTCCGCTTGGTACAGATATAATCATGGGTAAAGAGTCCCGGGCAAGCTGGGCATGAGCAAAAAAATAATAAAAAGTTTGGGGTATCAGGCGTGCAATGTTTATTGAATTCGCAGATGAAAGATCCATTCTTTTTTTCAATTCCGGGTCTGCAAATGCCTGTTTTACCATTTTCTGGCAATCGTCAAAAGTTCCGCTTACCTCAATGGCAGTGATGTTTTTTCCCAGGGTGGTGAACTGTTTTTCCTGCAATGGGCTGACTTTTTCCGATGGATAAAGAATAACTACATCAATACCTTCAATACCCAGAAATCCGTTAGCCACAGCACTTCCGGTGTCACCTGAGGTAGCCACAAGTATTGTTATGGTCCTGCCGGTTTCATTAAAATAGCCCATACATCTGGCCAGAAACCTGGCTCCAACATCCTTAAAAGCCATGGTCGGGCCATGAAAAAGCTCCAGGGAAAAAACATTTTCCTCAACCTTAACAAGAGGAATTTCGAAATTGAGAGAGTCTTTAATTATTTCGGAAAGAACTTTGTCCGGAATATCATTTTTAACAAATATACCGGCAATTGTACAAGCTATTTCAGTTAAGCCGGTTTTTTGAAAGTCCCGTATTTTCTCTTCAGGAAGAGCTTCGATCTTTTCAGGGAAGAACAAACCCTGGTCATCTGCAATGCCTTTCAGTACCGCTTCCCGGAAATTTACTCTTACGGATTTTTTATTTGTACTATAGTATTTCATAGGTATAATGCATAAAATGCCTAAAGTTAAAATGTAAAGTGGTTAAAAAGCTTAGAATCATTAATACATTTAGTTTCCATTCATAATAACAAATGCACCTTTCGTGCTTATCTTTGAGACATACAGATCGAAATTAACATCAATATTTCTGTAGATTTCACCCATTATATCATTCACAGCTATTGCCATTTTTTTCCCTTTTGAGAATGCAAAAACAGAAGGACCTGAACCGGCAATGCCACATCCCAGAGCACCTGCACGGATTGATGCTTCCTTAATCTTATCAAAAACAGGGATTAATATCGAGCGTGTGGGTTCAATAATAACATCATTCATTGAACGTCCTATCAGATCGTAATCAGACAGATTGATCCCTGTTATTAATCCGGCTACATTACCCCATTGTTTTATTGCCAGTTCCAGGGCAATCTGCTTCTTAAGGATCTTTCTGGAATCTTTGGTATTAACTTGAATATGTGGATGAACCAGAGTGCAAAACAAATCTGCCGGGGAATCGAGTTGTATTATGTCCAGAGGGTCATAACTTCGAATTAATGTAAAATTACCAAGTAAAGAAGGAGCGACATTATCGGCATGGGGTGTTCCTGATGCAAGCTTTTCCCCTTCCATGGCATATTTTACCAATTCTTTGGTGTTTAAAGGCTTTCCTGCAAGTTCGTTTACCGCGAGTGCAGCAGCAGCAGCACTTGCTGCACTGGAACCGATTCCGCTTCCCGGTTTAATACCCTTTTCTATTTCAACTTCAAATCCAAAATCTATTCCCAGATCCTTGACAAGTTTTTGAATTACTACTCCTGCAACATTTTTTGATGTTTCATAGGGCAGATCAAAACCTTCAATTTTTATTATCCTTATTTGTTTCCTTTTAATTACTTTCAATGTTAATACATCACCAATATTCTCCAAAGGAAATCCGAGAATATCAAAGCCGCAGGTAACATTTGCCACTGTTGCCGGGGCAAAAACCTTTACAATATCATTATTATTCATACGTATAAAATTTAATTTTCAAAGGTTGTATGTAACTCTCGATGAACCCCGGAGGGTTCGACGAAGTCAATTTTATTCATGCTTTTTTGTGAATTTAGCATAAAAAATTTCATATTCGTTTCATCTGTTTTAATTTACCTGTTCAAACAATTATATTTTAGTTCAGTTCACAGAAGGTTACTGAACACTGATTCTCATAATATCCGCAAAAACTCCTGAAGCTGTAACTTCAGCTCCGGCGCCTGCACCCTTAATTACCAGGGGTTGTTTTTTATACCGGTCAGTATATATTACAATAATATTATCTTTCCCGTCAAGGTTGTAAAAGGGGTGATCAGGTCCAATGCTTGATAAACCTACAGACCCTTTCCCTGATTCCCATTCTGCTATAAACCGTAGTTTTTTATTTTTCAACAAGGTTTTTTTCCTAAGTCTTTCAAAATATTCATTCTGATCGGCCAGTTTTGAATAGAACTCTTCGGTGGTTTTTGATTTCAGACAAACTTCAGGCAGGAAAGGCTCACATTTTATAGCATCTAATTCCATTTGTGAACCACATTCCCTTGCAAGTATGAGCAACTTCCTCATGACATCTGTTCCGCTCAGGTCAATTCCCGGATCAGGCTCGGTGTAACCTTTTTCATGTGCAATTTTCACTACCTCTGAAAAAGAGGTGTTTTCGTTAAATGAATTGAAAATATAATTCAGGCTTCCCGATAAAACTGCCTGTAATTTTATTATTCTGTCACCGCTATCTATAAGATCATGGATGGTTTTAATAATTGGGAGACCGGCACCTACGTTTGTTTCATAAAGAAACTTAGTATTTTTCTTTCGGGCAGTTTCCTGTAGCAGTTTATAATATTCAAACTCTGAGGATGAAGCAATTTTATTGGATGTAACCACTGAAATGCTTGCTTCCAGGAATCCCTGATAAAGCTTTGTGATCCTTTCATCAGCCGTTTCATCAATAAAAATACTATTCCTGAGGTTAAGTTTCCTGGCTTTATTCAGGAATTTTGCGGGATCAGTCTTCTCTCCGTTATTATTTAATTCTTTATTCCAGCTCCCGGTATCGATGCCGGCTATATCAAAATACATTTTTTTACTGTTGGCAATTCCGATAAGTTTCAGCTCTATGGTATGTTTCTTTTTTAGATATTCACTTTGTTCGTGTATTTGACTCAACAGGGCCGAACCAACATTACCGGTGCCTGTCAGAAAAAGATGTACCCTTTTTGTTTCTGACAAAAAGAAACTTTCATGTAATGTATTAAGGGCCTTTTTCAGATCATCACGCCTGATAACCATAGAAATATTTCTTTCACTTGAACCCTGGGCTATTGACCGGATGTTTACTCCGTTTTTACCAAGACTGTTAAATGCTTTGCCGGCCAGTCCGACACTTTTTTTCATTTTATCACCAACAATGGCAACAATCGAAAGGTCTTTTTCAATCTCTAATTCATTCACCTTCCCAATTTGTATCTCAATTGAGAACTCATTTGAAATGGTTTCTGAAGCAATTTCAATATCTGTTTGATTAAAACCGATAGTTATAGAATGCTCGGAAGATGCCTGGGTAATGAAAATAATATTGATCATTTTACCGGCAAGGGCGCCGAATAACCGCATAGATATCCCCGGAACTCCAACCATCCCACTTCCTGAAACTGTAATAAGTGCGATATTTTTAATACTTGACAATCCTTTTACATTTACCCCGTTTTTTGCTTTTTCCAAACATATTTTTGTCCCTGGTTTTTGAGGGGAGAAGACATTTCTGATATAGATTGGAATTCCCTTTTCAATTATAGTATGAAGTGTGGGAGGATAAATCACTTTAGCTCCGAAATGAGCAAGTTCCATTGCTTCATTATAGGAGAGTGATTTGATTGGCAAGGCATTTTTTACCATTATCGGATCTGCCGTCATAATACCATCAACATTTGTCCATTTATCAAGGCTTAAGGCATTTACAGCAGTTGCAATTATTGCTGCCGTATAATCGGAACCTTCACGACCGAGAGTGGTTGTCTGGCCTGTATCAGCAGAAGCAATAAAGCCGGGAACTATAACAATACTTTTTACCCCTGTGAATCTTTCCCTTATTTTATGGTATGATAACTCTAAATTCACATTAGCATTGCCGAAGTTTTCATCAGTTAAAATAACTTCCCTTGCATCCACATAAATTGAATCTGATTCATCTTTCTTCAGGTAACTATAAATTATACAGGCTGAAAGTAATTCGCCATATTGTATAAGAGCATCTTTTGTTTTAGGAGAGAATTCTTCAAGAAAAGAAATACCGGTACATAAATCTTCAACTTCGTTAATCATGACTTTTACCTCTGCTTTGACCGGACTTTGATCAGTAACCGGAAAAAGTTCATCAATAACTGTAAGATGGAGAGATTCAATTGCATTTATAGCCTTCTGGTAACCAGTACCTTTGTTAACAGCTAAATTTCCGCATTGTTCCAACTGATCAGTAATCCCCTGAAATGCTGAAACTACAATTGCAAGTTTTTCTTTTCGTGGATAATTACTAATAATAGTACTGAGATTTCTTATATCCTTTGCTGATCTGATACAGGAACCTCCGAATTTCAATACTTTCATTTTGTTAAAAATTATATTGTTATATATATTAATGATCAGGATATGATCTTGATTTATAGGAATATACTATAGGATAGATGATATGTTAAAATATAACCCCCTAAGGGGTACCTGTAAATGTGGATGAAAACAGGTGGGAGCATGCAGAATATCTGAAATCATCAGATTCTGAAGAAGTTATAAAAAAACCTTGTATAAAAACAGTGTTCTGCATTTCAAATTTAAAATTGAAGGAATAAAGATAGGAATAATATTTTAAATTATCTGTCTACCTTCATTATTTAAAGCACACACACAGGCTGATAATAATTGCCTGAAGCAATAAAAGTAAATAGTTTTTATTATAATGATGATTTTTTTGCCTTGCCCTAATACAAAGTTGACTATAAAAATAAAAAATCAAAATATTAATTCTACTTTAACACATTTAGGTTTAAGTAAAAATCATTCTGTTAAAGGAGAATTAGTTGTATTTAATAAATTATTTATTTTAATGATTAAACCATTGCCAAATACTACAGTCAAAAAAAAATGAAAAAAAATGAAAGAAAAAATCAAAATCACAATTCTACTTTTGGCAATTAATCTTAATTTATTTAGTCAATTGCAGACGTTTTATGTAAGTCCCAATCAAACAGACCCTAATTATACAACACAAGACAGTAACTATATTGCTCGAAATACTTCAACACAAATTGATAAATTATTTTTATTTTTTGGCGGTAGTTTTAGTAGTCCGGGAAATTATAAATTCATTTGCAAAGTAGCAGCAAATCTGGGATATAACGCAATTAGTTTATGTTATCCTAATAGCGTTCCTGTCTATCCGCTTGGTTCAACTGCTGACAGCCTGGTATTTGATAAATTCAGACAAGAAATCTGCTTCGGAACACCGCAAAGTATTTTTGTATCAGTAGATACATTAAATTCCATTTATACAAGAATTTTAAAACTAATTCAGTATTTGTCGGTAACATATCCTTCTCAAAACTGGGAACAGTATTTACTTTCACCAACAACATTAGACTGGTCAAAAATTGTAGTAAGCGGACATTCACAAGGTTCAGGGCATTCTGCTTATTTAGCAAAATTTTTTCAGGTTGAAAGAAATGTGATGTTTTCCGGACCAAATGATTATAGTTCTCATTACAACCGTTCAGCCCATTGGTTAAGGCAAGCCGGCGTTACTCCGACAAGCAAACAGTTCGTTTTCCTTCATCTCCGGGATGAAGCAGTTCCTTTTAGTCAACAATTCGAGAATATATCAGGTATGGGAATGCTTCAAACAAACGACACAAATATTATTGATAATGTTTTACCGCCTTATTCAAACTCTCATTGCTTATACTCAAATATTGAACCTTCCGTTTCCGGAAAATATCACAGTTCAACTTGTGTAGGAATTTATACACCAATGGATTCAGGCGATACTGTATTTTTACCTGTTTGGCAATATATGCTGACAACATCTGTAACAACCGGAACAATAAACTTAAAGGCTGAAATACCGGAAACAAGAATATATCCAAACCCAACAACAGGAATATTTGCTATTGAAGGAGAAATTATTAAATCTGTTGAAATAATAAATATCACAGGACAAACTGTTTACAAGATAAAAGTAAAAAGATAAAAGTAAAGATTGATTTAAGCTGTCAGCCGAAAGGAATTTATTTTGTTAAAGTTCTAACAGAAAATGGAACAGCGATTAATAAAATAGTGCTAGAATAGTCGACACTTTGAATGAAAAGAAATTATGTTTGGTAAAGCGTATATCTCTGGAAATATTCTTGCAATCTGTATAGCGATATTACCTATCAATCTGATAATGATATGGTATAGATTAACACAAACTAAAAACATCTCCACTATTGACATTACCGTTTATCCCTCACTTTTTGGAGGAGGAACAATATTACTCATACTTTTCCTGAATAAATTTCTGTTATAGGACACACTTAAAACAACTTTCAATTTGGATTAAAAAGCGTAATTATGTGCTTATAACAAAATTTGAAAAAATAAATAGGATTAAATTATGGCAATTATTGATTTATTAGCATCCTCACAAGGATTAAGAGGAAATGAAGCCAATATCGCGTTGGCCAAAGAGATAGCTTCTTCAGGCAACAAAAGTGCAATTAAAGAACTTGTTGAAAATCTGCAAAACAAAGACAAAAAGATACAAGGTGATTGCATCAAAACTCTCTATGAAACGGGATATTTAAAACCTGACTTGATTGCAGAATATTACAATGATTTTTTGCAATTACTAACAAGTAAAAACAATTATCTTGTATGGAGTGGAATGATTGCTATTGCAGTAATCACAGACTTAAAACCGAAAGAGATATTTGCTTCATTAGATTTGATTATGCAAATAGTTAACAACGGTTCAGTGATCACAATTGATAACGGTGTAGAAATATTGGCAAAATTGAATAAATTTAAAGAATATTTTAACACAACAGACCCTCTTTTAATGGAACAATTATGGAAATGCCCAATAAAACAACTGCCAATGTACGCCGAGAAATCATTGATTTCAATAAACAAAAGGAACAAGGAAACTTATCAAAATATCATTGGAAAAAGAAAAGATGAATGTGAGAAGGATTCTCAGATAAAGCGATTGAAAAAAGTATTGAAACGTATTGACAAAATATAAAAGGAGTAAAACAATGAAAACTATCAAGTATTTCATGTCGCTGGTTTTTATTTGCTTTATCCTAACCGGGTATGGTCAGGATAGTATGTTATGTCAGGGATACCACTGGACTGAAGATGAAGCAAATTTAATAATGAAAAAGTTCGCGATGAAGTGGGATGATATTGATTCATGGGAGAGAAGAGCAGAAATAATAAAACAAGGTATTATTCAGGGAATGAAACTGGAACAAATGCCCGGAATTAATGGAGAATTCAATCCGATAATTAAAAATACACGGATAATGGATGGGTATATTGTTGAGAATATCGCGATAGAGAGTTTCCCCGGATTTTATATCACAGGAAACCTTTACAGGCCAACAAGAAAACAAGAAAAACAGGCGGCTATACTTTGTCCTCACGGGCATAAGAAAGACAAACGCTTTACTGACGATGTGCAAATACGGAGCGCTGTTTTAGCCAGGATGGGAGCAATGGTATTTGCTTACGATATGGTCGGGTTTGGAGAGTCTCTGCAAGTAAGTCATGATATACCTATAGCTTTATTACTTCAGACATGGAACAGCAGAAGAGTATTAGAGTATTTATTAGCGCACCCTGATGTTGATTCAAATAGAATTGGAATGACAGGTGGTTCAGGTGGTGGTACACAGACATTCATTTTAACTGCTATAGATGATAGAATAAAGGTATCTGTACCGGTTGTACAAGTATCAGCTCATTTCTTTGGAGGTTGTATCTGCGAAAGCGGAATGCCTATCCATAAAAGTGACCACCATCAAACAAATAATGTCGAAATTGCAGCCCTTTGTGCTCCAAGACCTTTATTGCTGATCTCTAACGGAGCTGATTGGACAAGAAATACTCCCTGTATTGAATATCCATATATTCAAAGAGTATATTCACTATACAACGCTGAGCATAAGGTGGAGAACGTTCATTTACCTGCAGAAAAGCATGATTATGGTTATTCAAAAAGAACAGTAGCTTATAATTTCCTGGCTCATCATTTGCAATTAAACATAGGATCAATACCTTATGATAATGGCTATAAGGAAGATTTTGTTACTATATTGCCAAAAGATGACTTGAGAATTTTTAGCCAGGATAATCCTATCCCTGCTAATGCTCTTAATGGCAATAAGGCTGTTATGAAATATTTGAAATTAGATTGATGGTTGGATATTCTGATGTTAATTCAGATTGCTGGTCGAGTTTCTTAAATATATGAAGTACTTGCTCATAATATGTTCATGTATTTAATTAATAAACGGGAATAAAATTTTATCGAGTAATTATTTTTTATTTTAAGAATATTCTCATTTATTTTATAGAACAATTTATTTGGAATTTTTAATTAGATAACTAGGAGGTATATTATGGCACTAATAATCAATGATGAATGTATCGCTTGTGATGCATGTGTAGCTGAATGTCCGAATGAAGCAATTTCAGAGGGTGATCCTATTTATGTTATTAATCCTGATTTATGCACAGAATGTGTTGGCTTTTATGATGAGCCACAATGTGTTGATGTTTGTCCTGTTGAGGCAATTGTGCCGGATCCGGATCATCGTGAAAGTAAAGAAGAGTTGCTGGAAAAGAAAAAACGTATTCATGGTGAATGAGTATCGAAATAGGTTATAAAAATTTTTCACATAACCAGAAGTTGGGTATGTTATGAAAAAAGAGATAAAAGAATTATAGAATAAGAAAAATGCAGGATGCAAATTAGCCAATATGGCTACAGTCGAACAACTTAAAAAATTGAAAATTAAAATTACAATTATATATGATAATACCGCATTTCTGGCGGCACTTAAACCTGATTGGGGATTTTCTTGTCTTGCAGACACTCATAACAGAAGTATTCTTTTCGATACTGGTTCAAACGGTTCTATACTTCTTGAAAATATGAAAAAACTTGATATAGATCCGTTGTCAATTAATGAAGTATTTATTTCTCATCCCCATTTTGACCATATAGGTGGTCTTTCAGCTTTTCTTAATGA
>JADFUQ010000438.1 GCA_015222065.1 Bacteroidota bacterium | reverse complement strand
TCATAAACGGAAATGACCCGAAAAATTTATACCGGCTAATGGCAGGAAAAGATACCGGAACACTATTTATTTCGCCACAGGTTTACAAACAAAATATAGTAACTAATTAGTAGGGAAGAAGTTATAAGTGACTAAAGTTAAAAGTGAACTCGTAACTCGTAACCCGTAACTCGTAACAATTTAAGACACTTTAGTCACTTCTTCATAAGTAATTACAAAATATAATTAGATATGGATGAGTTAAAAATTAAGGGACAAAAAGCAAAGTCGGCTTCATATTACCTTGGTAGTATGACAACAGTGCAAAAAGATGCTGTCCTTCTCCGGGTGGCAGATGGCATTGACAGGAACAGGGCAGCCATTCTTGAAGCTAACAGGGATGATATGTTACAGGCACAGAAGGCCGGGCTGACCGGGGCTATTCTCGACAGGCTGAAGCTGTCAGACGAAAGGATCAATGGCATGATTACAGGGCTTAAAGAGATAGCGGCGCTTGATGATCCTATTGGAGAAGTGATACAAATGAAAAAACGGCCCAATGAATTGTTGATAGGACAAAAAAGAGTGCCACTTGGTGTTATCGGGATCATATACGAGTCAAGACCCAATGTTACGGCCGATGTATTCGGATTGTGCTTCAAAACGGGAAATGCTGCCATATTAAGGGGTGGAAAAGAGGCTTTTCAGTCCAATATGGCCATCACAGCAACCATTAATAAAGAACTTGCCGGTGCCGGCCTGCCGGAAGGTGTACTTCAACTGGTAGAAAATACAAGCAGGGAAAGCGCTGTAGCTATGATGAAACTCAATGAATACATTGATGTCCTGATACCGAGAGGTGGTGCAGGGCTGATAAAGGCGGTGGTAGAGAACAGTACTGTTCCTGTTATCGAAACAGGAGTCGGTAATTGTCATATATACATTGACGAACATGCCAAAATTGATCAGGCAGTAAGGATCACGGTGAACGCTAAAACACAACGCCCGGGTGTTTGTAATGCTGCCGAAACGGTGCTGGTACATAAAAATATTGCCCGAAAGGTATTATCTCCCCTTTTTCAAGAACTGCGAAATCACAATGTCGAGATTCGAACAAGCCCGGAAATATATAAGCAGTTCCCGGACACTACTCCGGCCACCGATGAGGATTGGGAAAAAGAGTTTCTTGACCTGATAATTGCTGTTGATGTGGTTGATTCCCTGGAATCTGCTATTAGACACATTAACCGTTATGGATCGGGACACTCAGAGAGTATTATTACCGATAATTATTCCAATGCCCAGACCTTTCTTGAAAAGGTTGATGCAGCAGCGGTATATGTTAATGCTTCTACGCGGTTTACGGATGGCTTTGAATTCGGTTTTGGTGCAGAGATAGGTATAAGTACACAAAAATTGCATGCCCGCGGACCGATGGGGCTTAAGGAGCTGACAACCACAAAATATATTATTTATGGTAACGGACAGATCCGTGAATGATTATCCTTTTTTTTTGTGGATTGATGTTTTTCAATGTTTTCGATGAACTTATCAAACAGGAATGCAGTATCTGTTGGTCCTCCTGATGCCTCCGGGTGGAACTGTGTTGAGAAGAAAGGTTTTGATTTGTGAATCATTCCTTCATTAGTTTCGTCGTTTATATTTGTAAAAAGAGGTTCCCATTGTTTGTTCAGAGTTTTGTTATCAACCGCGAAACCATGATTCTGGGAGGTGATATATGCTTTGTTTGATCCTGTTCTGATAACCGGTTGGTTATGACTACGATGACCATATTTAAGCTTATAGGTATCTGCCCCTGATGCCAGTGCCATCAGTTGGTTGCCAAGACATATACCAAATATCGGTTTCCCTGTATCGAATGCTTTTTTAATATTTCCAATGGTAGCCCGGCATTGTTTGGGATCCCCCGGTCCGTTCGTGATAAATAGCCCGTCATACTCCTCCCTGCTGATATCATGGTCCCATGGGACCCTTATAACGGTGGTGTTTCGTTCAAGCAACGACCGGATTATATTATATTTCACACCACAATCAATAAGCAGTATCTTATACCTCCCTGTGCCATATATTTGTTTTTCCTTAATTGAAACTTCTTCAACAAGATTTTTAGTGTTGGGATCATAAAAAGGGATATCATCATCCACAATAATTTTTCCCAGCATAGTTCCTTTCTCCCTGAGTCTTTTAGTGATAGCCCTGGTATCAACCCCATATATTCCGGGAATATCATTGTTTTTGAGCCAGTTGCCAAGACTGTCCTCCGCGTTCCAGTGACTGTATTCGAAGGAGTAATCTGAAACTACTAATCCTGAGATGTGTATATTACCTGATTCATGAAATTTATTAAGGTTATCCTCCATTTCGGTGCGAGGGGCGCCATAGTTTCCTATTAAAGGGTAGGTCAGGACGAGGATCTGACCTTTATAGGATGGATCGGTCAGACTTTCAGGGTAACCTGTCATAGCAGTGTTGAATACTACCTCGCCCGATATAGCCTTTTTCGCACCAAATGATTTTCCTTCAAAGGCAGTATTGTCTTCGAGGATAAGTTTTACTTTTTGCTTTACCGGTCGGGTTCCTTCTCCCGGAATAGTTTCATCGAAGTTATTGGGCATTGGAAAGTATAGGGTATTAAAAGTGTATTAAAAACCTGTCAGGCAAATATAATGCAAACACTCCGGCAAGACAAGAAAGAGTTATTAACAGAATAAAAAAGTTATATTAAGTTGTTGATCTGTTTTATCAAATGAAATAATTTTTACTTTGTAAAGGCAAATGGATTTACGAAATTTGGAATTATCTCAATTTAAGGGAATAATGAGCTATATCAAACCAAAAAAAAGACTGGGTCAGCATTTTCTGACAGATAACAATATTGCACGAAAGATAGCCAATTCGTTGCAGGCGCAGGATATACAGTCTCTGGTTGAGGTAGGTGCAGGGACAGGTACATTAACTCAATTTTTACCCGGAAGATACAAAAACAAAACATGGCTTGTTGAAATAGACAATGAAGCAGTACAGATCCTAAGGGGAAAATTCCCCGAAATGAATGAACGGATCATAGAGAAGGACATACTTAAACTTGATTTGGGCAATGTGTTTACCGGAAAAATTTCTTTGATTGGAAATTTTCCGTACAATATTTCAAGTCAAATATTTTTTAAGGTACTTGAGAGCAAGGATCAGATAAAGGAGGTGGTTTGTATGGTACAAAAGGAAGTAGCCGAGCGGATCAGGTCAGGACCGGGAACAAAAAAATATGGAATTTTGAGTGTTCTGTTACAAGCATATTACGATATCGAGATCCTGTTTACAGTGAATGAAAACGTTTTTTTCCCTCCTCCCAAAGTTAAATCATCTGTTATGAGATTAACCCGGAATAACAGGGATCATTTGGCATGTAATGAACACCTGTTTTTTCGTATAGTTAAAACCGGTTTTAATCAAAGGCGAAAAACTTTGCGTAATTCCTTAAAAAATGGTTTATTTAATCAAAAGACAGATGAGGCATTGATGAGCAAAAGACCTGAAGAATTAGGGGTAGAAGAGTTTATCACTCTTACCAATTTCATTTCAAATAATTTATAAATAGATAAAAAACTTTAAGATGGCAAGTCAGTTTGAATTAACAAGGGAATACCTGGATGATCTCAGGGAAGTTATCGGGACGGGAAATGAAAGTAAAGCAAAAGAACTTATTCAGGATCTTCATGCTGTAGATATAGCAGAACTGTATAACGAGTTAAATATTAAAGAGGCAAGGTTTTTATACTTGTTGCTTGAGGGGGAAATTGCATCTGATGTCCTTGCTGAACTCGAAGAAGATGATAGAGAACGGTTTCTGCAGGTAATTCCGGGAAAGGTTATTGCCAAACAGTTTATTGATAATATGGATACTGATGATGCTGCTGATATCATCGGTGAATTGTCTGAAGAAAAAAAGGAAGATGTCCTTCTGCATATTGGTGATGTTGAACTGGCAGGTGATATTGTTGATCTGCTTTCATATGACGAAGATTCGGCCGGCGGATTGATGGGAAAAGAGCTGATCAAAGTAAATGAGAACTGGACAATAATGAAATGCCTGAAAGAGATGAGCAAACAGGCTGAGAATGTTGATGAGGTATATTATGTTTACGTTGTAGATGATAACAATAAGTTAAAAGGTACCGTATCGTTGAAGAAGATGCTTTTGGCAAAAAACACTGCAAAAATCAAAGATATTGCTAATGAAGACATTATATATGTGAAAACTGATACTTCAGGAGAGGAAGTAGCCAATATTATGGACAAGTATGATCTGGTTGCCTTGCCGGTGGTTGATTCAATTGATCGTCTCATAGGGCGTATCACCATTGATGATGTGGTTGATTTTATCAGGGATGAAGCGGAAAAGGATTACCAGATGGCCTCCGGTATCTCTGACGATATTGAACATTCAGACAAAGTTTTGGTTATAACAAGGGCTCGTTTACCGTGGTTATTGATTGGCCTGATCGGGGGTATTTTGGTTGCGCTGGTGATATCACAGTATGAGGGAGATTTGAAAATAAATCCCCAGATGGCATTTTTTATTCCTCTTATTGCAGCTATGGGCGGGAATGTAGGTATCCAGTCGTCAGCAATAGTGGTTCAGGGTTTAGCCGGCCGGTCGCTTGATCTGGGGAGTACCTGGGCGAAAATATTCAAAGAGTTATTAGTTGCGATAATAAATGGGGCTGTTTTAGGGTCGTTGATTTTCGCTTACAATTATTTTTTATCTGATTCATATGCACTAACCTTCACCGTGAGTATTGCACTGATGATTGTTATTCTGTTCGCGGCTGTATTTGGCACCCTGATACCCCTGGTGCTTCACAGGGTGAAAATTGATCCGGCACTTGCCACAGGTCCTTTTATCACTACCATGAATGATATTATAGGACTATTTCTGTATTTGATGATAGGACGAATAATGTATGGGTTGTTTTAATAAATAAATCCAGACACATATTAAATTAAAGTCTGTCCATAAAGTCAGTAAGTTTTAGTTAAATTGAATATCGAACAAGGAACGCTGATTTTAGAGTTCAGATTTTCAGTTACTTCACAAATCGTTAATCGGTGTTCCTTGTTCATTATTCATTTTTTTTGAGTTTATAGATGGGCTCTAATTAAAAGGTGGTTCCTATGGCTTCTACCGGATCAAGTCGTGAGGCAGAATATGCCGGGGCATAGCCCGATATAATTCCTATAACAGAGGAGATCACAATTCCAGTCATAATATTTCCAGCGGTCAGGGTGATTGTCACATCCATTTTCCAATTGACAATTAGTGTCCCGCAAAAAACAAGAAACAAACCCAGTATTCCACCTGCAATAGAAAGTAAAATAGATTCATAAAGAAATTCTTGTAGGATAAAAATGTTCTTTGCGCCAAGTGATTTTTGAATACCAATCATATTGGTACGTTCCTTAACCGAAACAAACATTATGTTAGCAATCCCAAAACCACCAACAAGAATGGAAAATCCACCAATAATCCACCCTCCGATATTTATTCCGGCAAAAACCGGTTGAAACATCTGTTGGACTAAACTGGCCTGGTTAAGAGAAAAATTGTCTTCATCCTGTGGTCTGATTTTTCTGCTGGCACGCAGGATCATTCTAAGATCATCTTTTAATTGTGGAAGAGAAATATCCGGTTTAGCATTAACAATAATCATGGGGTTAAGATAATCGCTTCTGATATTTACAATATTTCTGATAAAGTTGATTGGGGCAAGTACAGTCCGGTCTAAACCTTCATCGATGAAACCTCCCATTCCCTCTTTCTTAAAAACACCAATAACCATTAGTTTTCTTCCCCTGATAGTTATCTCTTTTCCAACAGGGTTAATGTTCTCAAAAAGCCTCTCAGCAAGAACAGCCCCGATAATTGCACTGTTCCTTCCATTATTTGATTCAAACATAGAAAAATACCTGCCTTTTTCAATATCGAAGTTTCTTACAATATCAAAATCATGTGTAGCAGAAACCAAACCAATATCTTCAGCAGAGTTGTTCCTGTATTCTACTGTAACATTGGTTTGAACGAGAAAAGCAATTGATTTGGCAGTTACTGCTTTCTGTTTTAATTCTTCATATTCTTCAATGGTTGGTACCGGCCATTTTAGAATGTTCCACCACTCAAGATCCGGGGAAAATGACCATGGCCATTTTGTAACATAAACTGCATTATCACCCATTGATGATATGCTTTCCCTGATAGACCGCTCCATCCAGTCTATCATCGTAAAAACAGAGATAATAGCGAAAATTCCTATGGTTATTCCAAGCAACGACAGGAATGTTCTTAGTTTATTAACAATAACTGCCTGATAAGCAAATAGAAAACTTTCTTTTATTAATCGAATAAGTATGAGACGTTTCATGTGTTTATAAATTAATTTTCAACGGTCACATGTAGCTCACATGACAAAAAACTAATCATCCCTGTGTGTATCAAAATGGTTTTGTTTTTGTCATGCTCGGTTCATTCCTGTTTTGCTTTTGACTTTTAGCAAAGATAAACTTTTTAAGTGAAAGGAAAAGAATTGTATTGCAGCGAGGAAATGTTGCCCTTTACATCCTTCATTACTTTATACTTTTATCTTCTACATGAAAGGCACTGCCGACTGCCGACTGCTGACTATTAATATATGAAACATGAAAATCAAGATTTAAAATTTGCTAAGCTGTGTTCTTTTAGTATTTGTTACAACAATAATTCTATTTCATCAGCAAATTTAACTATTTTTAGACGGTTTTTTTAACAGGTTTTTCAATTGTTTCATAACTTTACCCGAAAATTAATAAATATTGTTAATGAGTGAATTAAAAAAGATCAGTTCAGCTTTAATTTCAGTTTATCACAAAGAGAACCTGGACAACATAATTTTCCTCCTTAAAGACCTGGGAATAAAAATATATTCTACAGGGGGAACACAAAACTATATTAAGAATCTTGGTGCAGAAGTTATTGCAGTTGAAGATCTTACCGGCTACCCTTCAATTTTAAACGGACGTGTAAAAACTTTACACCCAAAAGTGTTTGGTGGAATTCTTGCAAGGCGTGATACAGGGGATGATAAGAAGGAATTACAGGAATATCAAATCCCTGAAATAGACCTGGTTATTGTTGATCTTTATCCTTTTAAAGAAACAGTGGCTTCCGGAGCTGACGAACAATCAGTGATTGAGAAAATAGATATTGGAGGGATTTCTCTTATCCGTGCAGCTGCAAAGAATTATAATGATGTGGTTATCATTTCTAACAAGGACCAGTACGAAGAGTTGAAGCAAATTCTGCAAAATAATAAGGGAAAAACCAAACTTGAAGAAAGGCGGAAATTTGCATCTGAAGCTTTCGATATTTCTTCCCATTATGATACTGCAATTTTTAAATATTTCAATGCTGAAAACCAGGTAATGAGTTTTAAGGAAAGTGTCCGAACTGGTTATGCTCTTAGATACGGAGAGAATCCTCATCAAAAGGGTGTGTTTTATGGCGATTTTAACAAGCTGTTCGATAAACTTCACGGGAAAGAAATTTCTTACAATAATCTTCTGGATATTGATGCTGCAGTAAACCTGATGTCAGAATATTCCGAACCTACTTTTGCTATCTTAAAACATAATAATGCCTGTGGTATTGCTTCGGGGAATGAACTTCTTCAATCATGGAAGGATGCACTTGCAGGCGATCCGGTATCTGCATTTGGGGGTATCCTGATAACAAATATGAAGGTGGACAAAGAAACAGCAGAAGAGATAAACAATCTATTTTTTGAAGTGATAATTGCTCCGGGATACCAAAGCGATGCCCTTAAAATATTGAAGCAGAAAAAGAAAAGGATTATTCTGGTACAGAAATTATCCGGCTCAGGTGATTATTTATACCGTTCATTGCTTAATGGTGTTATATTCCAGGACAGGGATATGAAGATGGAAGATGAAACAGATATGGAAACTGTAACAAAAAAGAGACCATCTGCTTCAGAAATAGACGATTTTATTTTTGCTAATAAGATAGTAAAACATAGCAAATCAAATTGTATAGTTTTAGCTAAGGGGAAACAACTGTTTGCGAGCGGTGTTGGACAAACATCCAGAGTTGATGCATTAAAACAGGCGATTATGAAGGCAAGGAATTTTAAATTCGATCTTAATGGTGCAGTTATGGCTTCAGATGCTTTTTTCCCTTTTGCCGATTCTGTTGAAATTGCTAATGATGCAGGGATAACTGCTGTTATTCAACCAGGTGGATCAATCAGGGATAAAGATTCTATTGATTTTTGTGACCAGCACAATATGTCTATGGTCTTTACCGGTATAAGACATTTTAAACATTAGGAAGAGTGGAGGAATGGAATAGTGGAATGATGGAATAATGGAAGATTGGGAAGAGGAGAATAGGGGAAGAGGAGAGAGTAAAGAAACATGCGTTTACACGTAACACGAAACTCGTAACTCGTAACAGCTTGATATAAAAAAATGCGAATAGCTTAGTAACAACTTTTAACATTTAACATATTTTTACAAATGGGGATATTTTCATTTTTAACGCAGGAAATTGCTATTGATCTGGGGACTGCTAATACTATTATTATTCATAACGATAAGATTGTTGTAGATGAGCCTTCTATTGTAGCTATTGATAAAAATTCAGGCAGGTTAATTGCTATAGGTGGCAGAGCACAACAGATGCATGGGAAAACACATGATAATATCAAAACTATTCGCCCGTTAAGGGATGGTGTTATAGCTGATTTTAACGCGGCTGAGCAAATGATCAGGGGGATGATAAAGATGATCAATCAAAAACCACGGTTTTTTACGCCTTCTTTAAAGATGGTTGTATGTATCCCTTCGGGAAGTACTGAAGTGGAGGTGCGAGCTGTCAGGGATTCTTCAGAACATGCCGGTGGAAGGGATGTTTTTATGATATACGAACCTATGGC
>JADFUQ010000437.1 GCA_015222065.1 Bacteroidota bacterium | reverse complement strand
TTTTTTCCCTGAGTGAAAGGTTTAACCTGGAATTTAATCCCTGTCCTCCTAAAATATTATTTAGCAGAAACAAATCGGTGCGGTGTTTATCGTTCAGATCATATGCCCTGTTCCCGATGATGCAATGTGATTGATAAGTGTCTTTATCAATTATTTTTATCTCAGGATTATAAGATCCGGCTTTTTTTCTTTGCCAGGTTCTATAAGTGGCAGGCACATTACCAAAATATTTTTCAAAATATTTCACCAGCCGTGGAAAGGATAAATTTCCAACTGAACAAACAATTATCTGGTCGGTATTATAGTGTTGCTGAATAAACCGGTTGAGGGTATTTTTACTAAGCTTTCTTAATTTTTCGGGTGTACCCAGAATGCTTCTTCCGATTGGTGCATTTTTATAGATAAGCTCCTCGAAATCGTCAAATATCTGTTCGCCTGGCTGGTCAAGATATGAATTGATCTCTTCAATTATCACCTCTTTCTCCTTCTCAAGTTCCCGTTCAGGGAAAGAGGAATTAAAAACAATATCACTTATCAGTTCAAAAGCTCTCTGGTAATCTTTTTTCATGAAAGAGGCATAGATGCATGTCTCCTCTTTGCTGGTATAAGCATTTAATTCACCACCCACATCTTCCAGTCGGCTTAATATATGAAAAGCTTTTCGTTTTTTTGTTCCTTTAAAGATCATATGCTCAATAAAATGAGCGATACCATGTTCTTCTTTCTGTTCATCCCGCGAACCGGTATTAATAATTATACCTGCATGAGCCACAGGTGATTTAACCGGTTTATGAATTAGTTTTATTCCGTTGGAGAGAATATATGTTTGATATTCCATTGAGTCCTTTCTTCACTTTATCACTTTGCAAAGATATTATATGTTTATGAAAAATGGTAATAGAAAGATCATGGTTTTTACCGATAATGTATCTTTTACCGGGAATGTTGGAATTTCATGAATCGAAAGTTTAGCAATTTGGTAGTATTATCAATAAAAAATTTTTGAAATAAGGGATTTTTGCCGTATAATTGCACTCCGAAAATAGAGGTGCCATAGCTTAGTAGAGCACAGGACCAGTAAAGACTTAGAATTAGTAGAATGTTTATATATTATTTGGTGCCATAGCTCAGTTGGTAGAGCACAGGACTGAAAATCCTGGTGTCCCTGGTTCAATTCCAGGTGGCACCACATTTTAAAATCACGAATCCCTGTAAGTCAACAACTTGCAGGGATTTATTTATTGGGATTGACGATTACGTTGACGATTTTGAAGACTGTCTAATAAGCTATTAATAATCTGCGCCTTGTAAACAAAAAAGGCCCCATTTCCCTAAATTTAATGGTTTAACTTTAGTTAATAATGCTTCGGTTTATGGGGAAGATTTTCTGCCACCCTTGTCCTGGAAAAGGTATAGAGACATCAATTAAATTCTTAAATCCTGCTTTTTGAATAGGATTCATCACCAAACCTTAGCCGCAGAATAAGTGAATTCATTATAAATTTCATTGAAAACTGATATAATTTAATTGATTTCTTTCGATAGTGAGTGCTATGAAACTGGTCTTTGTCATTTTGTTGTCAATTCCTAAAATAAATATCTAATCATTGATTTTATACCCCTATAATCTTTTTTACCCACTTTAAGGCACTATGCCGTCCTTTAAACTTAATCCAACTGTTGCCACACACTACCATCCCAACCATAGAAATGAGTATTTAAAAAAATCATTGTCCCCGCTCCACCAGCAGGAACTGGTGTTGTTGCTCCATCGGTAATTCCTGAATAACCACCATCGCCAATTTTAATTGCTCCTTTCACTTCAAGTTTTTCATTTGGGCTTGTGTTGCCGATGCCGACGTTGCCTTCTGACGTTATTCTCATTTTTTCATCTGAAGGCTCAAAACCGTTTGTAAGAAAAGCAATATGGCTGTTTTCCTCATTTATTATATTTAATCCATTTACAGCTATAGCGTCAATATTTGCCGTATTACCAATTATAGCTCCGGCACCGGGTGCATCGCTGCCCAGTAAGGATAATTGTAATACACCACCGGGAGCGCGCAATTCAGATATTGCCCACTTAGTAGCCATACTTGTTTCGATTTCAAGCCAGGAAGCATCATCATCGAATATATGCAAGTCCCCGTTCGGGGTTGTGGTACCTATGCCTACGTTGCCGTTATTGTAATAAATAATTTCACCGTCTTTTATCCATATACCAGTTTTCTCGGCATAAAGTGCATATGGCACAGATAGTAATTGTGAGGTTCCCATTATTGTGCCGTTTACTGATATTTCTATAAAATAAATGTCTGTGTTCCAATCAACTACGCTCAAATCTGAAACCGAACCTATGTTAAGGTTTATCACTCCTTGTGAAGTTGTTGTTACGCTGTGCTGTTCATCAAACACACTTGTGCCTGATGCACTGCCTTGTAAAATTGATATATCAACTGTTATGTTCTCGTCTGCTATTATTGTTCCGTCTGCATTGCGTAACACAGCCTGATATTTGAACTGGTTTGGCGTTTGTGCCAAAATTCCTGTTATTGAGAATAATAACGTTACAAATAATAATGTTAATCTTTTCATAGGCTTTAAATTTTAAATTAGCAAATCTGATTCTATTAATAGTTTTAATTTAACTCAAGACCTAGTTGTGTCATCATTGTTAAATCATCCTCCATTCCCCATAATTCAATAATCTTCCCATCAGCCATTTTAATAATGAATATCCCTTTATATTCAATGTTGTTTCCAGTAGAATCGATCTCCATAAACTTACTTGAATGCATCCCAGTATATTTTAACTGAGCAACTACATAATCATCTGCTGCAAAAATGTTTTCAATATGGTGTTGATAATCAGGAAATGCGGAATAATACATTTGAATAAATGGGATCATGTCTTCAAAGACTAATGACTCCTCAGAACTTCCCATATAGCATTTCCCTTCAGCTGAAAATATATCGTTACATGCTTCCATGTTTTGTTCGTCCAATAATTTGTAAAATTGTTTTATAACTTCAATGTTACTTGCCTCAGCAGCTTCTGTTTGCTGAAATTTTAGCAGATCTTCCTTTGCTTTTTTATCCTGACATGAAGGCAATAAGAATAAAGTTAAAACTGTCAGGATTGCCAATGAGTAATTTATTTTTTTCATTTTCTTAAGTTTTAATCAGGTTGATAAAATGTTCGAACTCATAAATATCAAATTGGGCAACGATTGTATAAAGGAATTTCCTTTATTTTTCATATAGTTTCAATCGTTATTAGTTTATGTAAATAAATTTACGTCAAACATATATCAAATCCAAAAGTTTGCTGGCATTTAATAAGCAACAGGGTGTGTGACAAAATATTAACAGACTCAAGCTCATATAATAAAATAGGTTGTTTTCATTGTATAGTTATTTACATAGGTTGTAATAAAAAAGAGCTTACCAGTATAGGTAAACCCTTTATCAAATCAGGAAACGATTCATTTGCTGCGTTTTTTCAGTGGTTTTTTAATTTGAGAAACCGCCTCAAAAAACAATGCCTAAAAAATACAGCATAACTCAACTTATTAAATTATTATAATGTTTAAAATCCAAATAAATTAAATTTCGTCCCAGATAAAAACACATCATTTATTTCAAATTGCTTTTAAGGCTTTTTTCCAAAAAGTTTTTAATAAAATAGTTCAAATAGGAATGATTTTTTGTTATATTATTGGGTTCTAATCGTCATTAATATATATAGATTTTCCCTACATACTTTAAAATATCTTAGTGTAGTTACAGTCATCAAGACCAAAATTTGTTTCTCAATGAAGAAATTTATATCTATCCCTCAATCTGTTTTCCTATTTGGTTTATTATTCCACAATTCCGGTTTATTCAGTCAGCCAAACTTCTCAAAAGAGGAATTGACCCAATTAAAAATTGTCTCGGGAATTAATTACACGTTTAAAAACTATACAAACGAAATATGGCCAAACTATGATCTTTCAAAAGAGCCTTATATTGTTTACCTACCCGACAAATGGGCTCTTTATATAAATACACAGAATACAGTGAAAGATTTCGAAAGATACCCTCCTGAGTGGCCTGATCTGGGAACACAAGCTCTAATTCATAAAGGAACCTATAAAGATCTGGTTGGTCAGTTTGAATTCGATTTCCAAATAGATTCAATATCAACCTTTGCCATGGGCCTGCCGGGCAACCTGGTTTTTTCATTTGATAACCCGTCTTATATGTTGTTCAGTACTACAATTCATGAGGGATTTCACCAATACCAGCGGAAATATTTTGGTGAAATTCCATGGGCAAGAGAAGAAAACTATCCCATACTTGATAAAGAAAATACTGCCCTGGCTTCGCTTGAAATGCAAATCCTTAAAGATGCAATGGTAGAAATTCATGCAGGAAATAGTAATGAATTAGTTGAACTTATAAAACAGTTTGTTGCTGTCAGGCTTTTCCGTTGGGAACACTCAGATAATTTCGTTAGGAAATATGAACAAGGTCAGGAAATTAATGAAGGAACGGCACGATATGTTGAAATGAAAGCGGTAGATTGTTTCTTAAATCTAAACTGTGAACAAACAGGTAATCTGTTACTTACTGATCTTGCAAAAGATATGGCTAATATATCAATGCCAGAGCTGTTGATTGATGATATGGAAGCTCGTCTAACCGGTATTTCTGTATCACCGGAAGACATGCCACGAAATAGGATTTATCCGGTTGGCGCCACGTTAGGTTATATAATGGATGAATTAAATATTAATTGGAAAGAAAAATTCCAAACAGCAGGATATGATGTTTCTTTTGCCCAATTATTAAATGAATATTTTGACATGGATGCTGATCACCAGGAAGTTTACCTTGATAAAGCCAAAGTAAAATATCGATATCAAGAGATCCTTGCACAAGGAAGTGATCTTATTGACAATTATTTTTCAAGTTATATAAAAGCAAAGGATGAATTTGACAGACAGCAAGGAATACAAGTTGAAATCGATCTTCCTAACAATGGAATTTTAAGGTTTCGATCAACAAAATCAAGAAAATGGATTGTTGAAAATGGCAAAATCATACTTTGTCTCAACTATAATCTGTATTCTCTTAAATCAATGATTAACAATAACCTGGTGTTAGAGATACATAACAAAGCATTATCCGATGAAAACGATTGGGAACAGAAAAGGAAAAAAGTAGTGTTTTTTATCCGGAATTTCTCAGAGTTAATCATTAACGATACTCCTTTATCTTTGACAAAAGATATTGAAAAGAGTTTTGACAAAATTGAACTTGCAGGAGAGGATTTTAAGTTTGAAGCTGAAAGTAAGGGGGACATTAATATTTATAATAACATAATAAAAATCGATTTAAGATAGTATAGTATTAGAACCTTACCTGAAAAATTTACTTAATTCTCACAATAAAATTCTAATGGTCCGTTAATTAGGATACCCAAACAATACTCCCTCAGACAATTTTAAAAGCTTGCTTTCCTACCTGGAGTGAAAAGGTTTAAAAAAAATCCATGTTTTTTTAGTTTTTTTTTATAATTTATTCCAACTATTTTTAAAATTCCGCATCTATAAATTGAACAGGATATGAATCAAAGCATTGATTTAAATATAGAATTGATAGAAAGGTGCAAACAGGGTGATATTAAAGCTCAGTTCAGCCTTTATAGACGGTATTCAGGCGCTATGTATAATATTGCTATCAGATTTCTTAATAACAAAATGGATACGGAAGATATATTGCAGGAATCATTTATTACTGTATTTGGAAGGTTAAATGAGCTGAAAAGAAATGAAGCATTTGGCAGTTGGTTAAAAAGAATTGTTATCAATAATTGTATATCCTTTTTGAGAAAAAACAGAATACATTTTGAAGATGTAGATAATCACAGATTGCCCGATGAGGATTATAATGATGTAATTGAAGAAAAGATTGACCCGGCTATTGTGCACAATGCAATAAAGGAATTACCGGAAGGTGCAAGGACAATAGTAATATTATATGCACTGGAGAATTATAAACACAGGGAGATAGCAGATCTTCTGAAAATCTCGGAATCTACGTCTAAAACACAATATAAAAGAGCATTGGATCTGCTAAGTAAAAAT
>JADFUQ010000436.1 GCA_015222065.1 Bacteroidota bacterium | reverse complement strand
GATGCTGCTAAAATTTTAATAGGTCAGGATTGGAAACTTTGGGCAGAAGAAGGCCTTGTTGATATTATCTGCCCCATGCAGTATACGAATAACGCAGATATGTTCAGAAGATCAGTAAAAAAAGCTGTAAAAGCTACAAAAGGGAAATGTTTGGTTTATGCAGGTATTGCATGTAATTCATCACATAATAAAAACACACCTGAAGGAGTGGTTCAGGAAGTAAAAGTAGCAAGAGAAGAAGGTGCAGATGGAGTAGCTTTCTTTTCAGGTTATTCGTTGACTGATGATTTTATGGAAAAGCTCAAATCTACAGTCTATAAATAAAACTGTGAGATCACAGCTTCTCTCAATAAAAATATTTTCAGTGGTATGAAAAATATTGTGTGGATAACTGTTTTCATTTGCTGTTTTACAAATCATATTTTTGGTCAGATTACAGATGAAATTCAGGAGAATACACAACAGGAAAATCAACTAACAGTAAAATACAAACAAGTTGATACTGTTGATCTGAATCTATATATCTATTATCCTCCCAATTTCAACAAAAGGGAAAAGTATCCTGCAATACTTTTTTATTTTGGAGGAGGCTGGAAGTGGGGGAGTTATAAACAATTTGAACCACATGCTAAATATTTTGCAGATAGAGGAATGATTGGTATTCTGGTTGATTATAGAGTTAAGAACAATCATAAAACAACGCCCTTTGATGCTGTTAAAGACGCAAAATCATCTATCCGGTTCATAAGAGGAAATGCAAAGGAACTTAATATTAACAAGAGAAAAATTGTAGCTGCAGGCGGCTCGGCAGGCGGACATCTGGCAGCAGCGGCAGGGAATATAATCGGTTTGGAGGAAGAAGGAGAAGATATATCTATCAGTTCCATTCCTGATGCTTTAGTCCTTTTCAATCCTGTATTTGATAACGGACCGGAAGGATACGGGTATGACAGGATTGGTGAACGGTATAAAGAAATTTCTCCAATCCATAACATAAGAAGAGGAGCGCCGCCAACAATTGTTTTTTTAGGTACCGCAGATGTATTAATTCCTGTTGAAACAGCATTGGCATATAAGAATAAGATGGAAGATGTGGGGAGTCGATGTGATCTGTTTCTTTATAAGGATCAAAAGCATGGTTTTTTCAAGTTTGAAGAAGAATTCTATAAGAAAACTTTATATGAAACTGATATATTTTTAGTTTCATTAGGTTACTTAAAGGGAGAACCAACTTTCACAATCGAAAAAGAGTAATAATAATATTTCAGGAACATGACTATGAAAAAAGATATTCAAAGATTATTTCCGGCCTTAATATTTTTATGTCTGGTAAGTTTTATAGGTTTTGAGTCAGGCTATTCTCAGGAGAATAACAGATACGATACGGTACGTGAAACCGTCTGGGAACCTGTTGATCCCGGTGGACACGGGTGGCTTACTTGTGGTTATATTCATCCCGTAACCGGCCATATGTTTTATTCATCTGATATGGCTGGTTCTCTTCTGAGGAGCACAAACCAGGGAGAAACATGGGAGCCAATTGCCAATCCCGTGGTGGGTACTGCTTACTC
>JADFUQ010000435.1 GCA_015222065.1 Bacteroidota bacterium | reverse complement strand
TTGACTTTGATTGTTCCCCAGGAGGAGACATCCAGCTCCTTCATGCTTCTTGGGATAAGAGGATTTGGAGAAACTCCCACACTTACAATTACAGTATCAACATCAATAAAATATTCAGATCCCTTAATAGGTACCGGTCTTCTTCTGCCAGAGTCATCCGGCTCTCCCAATTTCATTTTCTGCACCTTCATTTTGTTCACCCTGCCATTTTCATCTGCAAAATATTCAAGCGGACTATTTAAATTTAAGAATTCGATTCCCTCTTCCTGAGCATGTTTTATTTCTTCATCCCTGGCAGGCATTTCTTCAATGGAACGCCGATAGATTATCATAGCTTTTTCCGCACCGAGACGTTTAGCTGTTCTTACCGAGTCCATGGCTGTATTACCCCCTCCTATAACAGCAACTTTATTACCACTAATCACGGGGGTATCATATTCCGGATCTGCTGCTTTCATTAAATTCACCCTGGTAAGATATTCATTTGATGAAAAAATTCCAAGATAATTTTCACCGGGGATATTCATAAAATTTGGCAGACCGGCACCACTGCCAACGAAAAAAGCAGTATAGCCTTCTTTTTTCAAGTCATCGAAAGTTGCTGTTTTCCCAACAATAAAATTTGTTACAAATTTAACCCCCATCTTACGAAGGATTTCAATTTCAACATCAACAATATCGTTAGGCAAACGGAATTCGGGTATTCCGTACTTCAGAACACCGCCAATTTCGTGTAAAGCTTCAAAAACAGTAACATCATATCCCATCTTAATCATATCTCCTGCAAAGGCTAATCCTGATGGCCCCGAACCAACGGAAGCTACTTTAATACCATTCTTTGAAGAAATTTCAGGAACAGATATTTGCCCGTCCTCCCTTTCGTAATCAGCAGCAAACCTTTCAAGATTCCCAATTGCTACCGGTGGTTTCCCTAATTTTTGAGTATAAAAACAAGTCTGTTCACATTGAACTTCCTGTGGACACACCCGGCCGCATACACCAGGTAAAGCATTAGTTTCTTTCAATACTTTAGCAGATTCAAGAAATTTACCTGCTTCAATTTTTTTTATGAATTTCGGAATATTAATTCCAACAGGACATCCTTCAATACAGGTTGGTTTCGCACAATCTATACAACGACGAGCTTCATGAATTGCCTGCTCTACCGACAATCCTTTATTAACTTCAATATAACTTTTATTTCTTACATTTGGATCCTCTTCAGGCATATCCAATCTTTCAAGGCTGGTTCTATCCTTAGCCTTTATCTTACCCCGGAGTTCAACTCTCCATTCCTTTTCTCTTTCCTTCTTAAGATATTCAAGTATTCTATCCATCCTTATGCTTTTCTGTATTTATCAATATAGTGCTCGTAAGCTTTTTCTTCCTGGTTCTTATATGCACCTAACCTGTTTAACATTTCATCGAAATCAACCTGGTGTGCATCAAATTCAGGTCCGTCAACACAAACAAACCTGGTTTTACCCCCAACAGTAACTCTGCATGCACCACACATCCCGGTACCATCAACCATAATAGTATTTAAACTGGCCAGGGTGTGTATATTATATTTTTTTGTCAGTAAGGCCACGAATTTCATCATTATTGCAGGACCAACAGTAATAGCAAGATCTATTTTCTCTCTTTTGATAATCTCTTCCATACCATGTGTAACCAAACCCTTTTTCCCATAGGAACCATCATCAGTCATAATAATTACTTCGTCAGAGAATTCCCGTATTTGTTCTTCGAGAATAATTAACTCCTTACTTCTTGCGGCCACGACAGTAATAACTTTGTTTCCAGCTTTCTTAAATGCCTCAACAATAGGTAACATAGGAGCAACACCAACACCACCACCGGAAGCAAGAACTGTTCCGACTTTTTCAATATGGGTTGCATTACCAAGGGGTCCTACAACGTCAGTAATATAATCTCCAACCTCCAGGTTCACTAATTTTATTGAAGAGACACCCATTTTTTGAACAATAATTGTTATTGTCCCCTTTTCCGTATCAGATCCGACTATTGTTAAGGGTATTCGTTCACCCTTAGAACCAATGCGTATAATAACAAAATGACCGGCTTTTCTGCTTTTTGCAATTTCAGGAGCTTCAATAACAAGCTTAACTACATTATGAGAAAAATACTCCTTTTCAACAATCTTATTCATTGGATTTTATTAAATTAATATATCCTTATTGTATTGATTAACAAACAATTAAAAATCGAACAGTTTAAAAAACAGTTATAAACTTAAAAAACAAAAATAGATTTAATTAATGAAATATTTAAATATTTTATAACATGTTGATGCATATAACCTTTTAGTCTTTGATCCCTTTTCCTCAGGCCCAACTATTATTTGAAACATAAATTTAAATTAATTACGTTATTAATAGGCTCTGTTCTATTTTGTGTATCTTAAACTAAACTAACTAATATTTCGTCCCTAACGGGACTTAG
>JADFUQ010000434.1 GCA_015222065.1 Bacteroidota bacterium | reverse complement strand
ATCATCATTTGCGCAGTACTTTTTCAATAATGTCGCCGATCAGGACCCCGATAATGAATTCTACTGTCACTACTGCCATGACTACAGTAGATAGGATTGAACCGGTCAATCCGACGATAAGTCCTCCGGAGATGGCTGATTCTATTCCTCCTGACAGTCCACCGATAAGGAATGATATCAGTCCCAGGATCAGGCCGAGGACCAGTCCGATCTTAAGTCCTTGTAGTAATATATGGAAATAGTCCTCCTTTCCTTGCCTGGAGAAACCGTAAAAAATGCCGATCAGAATGATGATAATGGTAAGAGAGAATGCCATGTTTTTTTTACCTCCGGGTTTTTAGAATCTTGTTTTATAGGATATTAATATTTGTGGAGGGCTTGGATTTGGTGTTTATTTTGATGTTGTTTTGTTTTATGGGTAGATTCATGCTAACGAAGTGTAGTATTTGTCAGATAGCTCAAAAAGGCCTGAAAAAATATGGAAAATAATGGAAAAGTTGATTTGCTAAAGGGTGATAGTTATATGTTAGTACCATATTATTATTTATAGTAAAAAATCCAAATTTATCCTGTGCCAAACAAAGTCATTAAAGAGACCAGGATACTTGCTGAAGATGAGATTATTGATATTTCAATGACGCAAGTACCAATATCATCGGAAATTCCTCATGGAGTAAAATATAGTTTCAATTACCGGGTTTGGACAAAAGGGGGATGAAGCACCGCCATACGTTTTGATAATGCACATACAATAAAAGGACATAGTAAAAGAGATCATATACATTTATTTAATAATGAAGTGCAGGAAATCGAATTTAACAATCCAAAGGAATTGATTGATGAGTTAATGAGATTAATTGAAGATAATAGGAGGATTATCAATGAAATTAAAGGACGTTGAAATTATAGTAATGAATGATGAAGAATATGGGGAGCATTTGAATAAGTTATTTGAAAGAGTGAAGGAAAGCGAGATAAGCGAATCCGAACCCCATAAAATAGTGGCCCGTACAACCGAGGATATCGGAAAGATATTGACCCATGAGCGAATACGCCTGCTTCATACAATCAGAGAAAATAAACCAGAATCAATCAGCGAATTAGCTAGGATACTTGACCGTAAAGAATCGAATGTGCACAATGACATCACCTTCCTTGAGGGCATCGGTCTTCTTGAGATCAAGAAAGGGAAGAATCACGTTAAGAAAGTCCCTGTTGTTGATTATGATGCACTACATATAACAGTTCCTTTGACGGCGTGACTTATTTTAATTTTTTAATCCCCTTTTGTGAATCATTATATTATTACTGTTTTTAATTAAGTTGCATGTAAGTCACGACCCCGTGATGTGAATCCTGGGGCATCGGCGCGGATGCTCAGATTGTTAAATACCTATGAATAGCCATTTATCCCAATAGATTATAATCCTAATACAGCTGCTTTTAATGCCTCAGTAGCGACTGGAACTCCAATTTTAGTTGCAATGTCAAGAGCCCACTTCCCTGCTTTTGATAGATATTCAAGAGCCTTAGGTCCATTTCCTTCTTTCGCAGAGTTTTCAGCAGAAGCAATAGCACCAATTGAAATGTCATGCTCAGGTTTTGTTGCTTCCCCCTTCAATTTTAAGCGAAGTTTAGAAAGTTCATTAGCAAGTTCAGATAAATCTATCTTATCACTAGTTTGGCTCCATATCTGATTGAAAGTCATATCGTGTGCATGGGCTCCCGGCCCTTGTGCCCCTACCTGCCCCGCAATATATTTATCCCTCATGGTTAATTCCTTTGTAAAAATATAATTTGTTCCAGCTTTATATTGACCTTCGGGTGATGAAACTTGGAGTAGAAGTTCTGAATATGTTTTAATCTTATCTTGATTATCAAGATTAACAATATCTTCCTCAAATAAATTTATTTCGGTATCAACTGTTTGTTTTATCATTTTTGAATCATCAGGATTGATCAAACGAGGTTGATATGCTTTGGGAATATGCTGATTGTATTGATAAGAAGGATTGGTTGTTAACAAAATCGCTGGAACATTTGCCGTTTGGGCAGCGCCTATCAAATATCGAGACATAGGCAATTTTGATTCTATGAAACAAATCGCCAAATTTGATGTGGAAATTACTTCATAAACATGTTGGT
>JADFUQ010000433.1 GCA_015222065.1 Bacteroidota bacterium | reverse complement strand
GTTATCGTTTTAATATATGGTGTCTCACCACAACCCGGACAAGCACCGGAAAATTCAAACAAAGGCTTAGCGAACTGACTGTTTTTAACTGTCTTGTCCTTTGGTACAACATTTTCCTTATATCCAACCTCTTTATGCATATAATCCCATCTTTCAATTTCAGCATTTTGAGTTTCAAGAGGCTTCATAACAAGTGCCTTTTCTTTTGACGGACAAACATCAACACAATTGTCACATCCTGTACAATCAAGCGCACTTACCTGAATCCTGTAATGATATCCTTTAATTCCTCCTTTTCCTTCAACTGTTTTCGTTCCTTCAGGAGCATTTTTCAATTCTTCATCTGTTAACAGGAAAGGACGGATAGCAGCATGAGGACATACATAAGCACACTGGTTACACTGGATACAATTTTCCGGTATCCATTCCGGAACATTAACGGCAACACCACGTTTTTCATACTCCGTGGTACCAGCCGGAAATGAACCATCTTCTCTGCCAACAAACGCGCTAACAGGAACCTGGTCTCCTTCAAGACGGTTGATCCGGTCTGCTACATCCCGCACAAATTCAGGAACACCTTCTCTTTTTTCCCTTACTTCAGGTTCCAGACCCTTCCACTCTACAGGTACATCAATTTTATTCACATCACCACCTCTATCAACGGCTGCCCAATTCATACTAACAATCTTCTCCCCTTTCATGCCGTATGTTTTCTGAATCAGTTCTTTCATCTCTTTCACAGAAGAATCATAAGGAATTACCTCTGAAACTTTAAAGAAAGCTGATTGCATAATAGTATTAGTTCGATTACCCAACCCTATTTCTTCAGCAATATTTGTTGCATTGATTATATAAAAATCAATCTCTTTTTCTGCAAGGGTTTTCTTTATTGAATCAGGAAGTTTATTCTTTGTTTCCTCCTCATCCCAAATACTGTTCAGAAGGAAAGTTCCACCTTTCTTAATACCTTTCAAAATATTATATTTCCATAGATATGCAGGAACATGACATGCCACAAAATCAGGAGTGTTCACATAATAAACCGACTTGATTATGTGATCTCCAAACCGCAGGTGTGAAATTGTACTGCCACCCGATTTCTTTGAGTCATATTCAAAGTATGCCTGGCAATATTTATCCGTTGACTCACCAATTATCTTTATTGAATTCTTATTAGCTCCAACAGTTCCATCGCCTCCTATCCCATAGAATTTTGCTTCATAACTTCCTTCAGGAGCAACAATTACCTCTTCAGGTATCGGCAATGAAGTAAATGTAACATCATCAATGATACTGATAGTAAAATGATTTTTTGACTCTTTTTTCTTTAAATTATCGAAAACCGATATAATGTGAGCCGGTGTTGTATCTTTTGAGCTTAAGCCATATCTTCCACCAATTATCTCAGGTGCATTTTCTTTTCTGTAAAACAGATTCCTGACATCAAGATATAATGGTTCTCCATTTGCACCCGGTTCTTTAGTACGGTCTAACACAGTAATTTTCTTCACTGTTTCAGGAAGAACGTTAAAAAAATATTTTTCTGAAAAAGGTCTGTAAAGATGAACTGATATCAGTCCGATTTTTTCTCCTTTATTATTTAAGTAATCCACAACTTCCCTGATGGTATCGGTAACCGATCCCATAGCTATAACAATATTCTCAGCATCAGGTGCTCCATAATAATTAAAAGGATGATATTCCCTTCCTGTGAGCTTTTTAATTTCCTGCATATAAGCTTCAACCTGGTCAGGAACCGGTTCGTAAAACCTGTTTATTGACTCCTTGGCCTGGAAGAAAATATCCGGATTTTGAGCAGTACCTTTTGTAACCGGATGCTCAGGATTAAGAGCATTATTTCTGAACTTTTCAAGTGCCTCATAATCAATGAGTTTGGCAAGTTCGTCCTGGTCAATATCTTCAACCTTTTGTACCTCATTGGATGTCCTGAATCCATCAAAAAAGTGAAGGAACGGCAAACTGGTTTTTATTGCAGAAAG
>JADFUQ010000056.1 GCA_015222065.1 Bacteroidota bacterium | reverse complement strand
GAAACAAGTAACCAGCAACTTATGTATGCAGAAATTATTTCCATTGGAGACGAACTACTTATAGGTCAGACTATCAACTCAAACGCAGCCTGGATGGCGCAGGAATTGAATAAAATCGGCATAGATGTTTACCAGGTATCAACTATATCCGACGATAAAAATCATATTGTTAATGCCTTAAATGACGCCTTAAAGCGTACAGAGCTTGTGCTGATAACCGGAGGTCTTGGTCCTACAAGGGATGATATAACAAAATATACACTTGCCGAATATTTCAATAGCCAGCTTGTACAAAACCAAAAGGTATACGATCAGATTGAGAAGATGCTGAAAAAGAGATCAATACCAATGAATGACCTGAACATTAAACAAGCCGATGTACCGGAAAGAGCCAGTATATTTATTAATTACGCGGGTACAGCTCCTGCTATGTGGTTTGAGCTGAATAAAAAAGTAGTAATTTCAATGCCAGGCGTGCCATATGAGATGAAGGAGCTTATGACGAAACAAATCCTTCCATCTATCAGTCAGTATTTCAAAACCCCCGTAATTATTCACAGGAACATACTTACATACGGGACTTTTGAGGCAAAGCTTGCCGAAATACTTTCAGATTTCGAAGATCAATTGCCACCGGAGATTAAACTGGCATATCTGCCGACAGATGGGGTGATAAAACTTAGACTAACAGGCAGGGGAGACAGGAAAGAGAGAATTATGAAAATGATCGATAGAGAAATTGACAAGCTTTATAAAATTATTCCAAAGTACATTTTCGGTGAACAAGATGATTCATTGGAGAAAAGCATTGGAGTATTACTTAAAGAAAAAGGTGAAACACTTTGTACTGCTGAAAGTTGTACTGGAGGAATGATAGCTCATCAAATTACAACTGTTCCCGGAAGCTCTGATTATTTCATCGGTTCTGTTGTTGCATATTCAAACAGAATAAAGGAAAAAGAATTGGGAGTAAATTCCGCCACCCTTAAAAAAGAGGGAGCTGTAAGCCGCCAGGTTGTTGAACAGATGGCACAAGGGGTGAGAGAACGTTTTTGTGCCGGTTATTCAATAGCTACATCCGGTATTGCCGGCCCCGCGGGAGGTACTTCGGAAAAACCCGTTGGCACTGTATGGATCACTGTCGCAGGTAAAAAAGGGACTTATTCGAGAAAATATATATTTGGCAATAACAGGATACCCAATATCAAAAGGTCAACTCTGGCAGCGTTAAACCTTCTAAGACAATATGTTAAAGGAGAGCTTGAGCATTTGTAAAATGAGTAAAAAAAAATCAGATTTTTTTTGATTAATTCAAGAATAATCACGTAATTTGCGCTCTGTTTTTAGATAATATTTAATAAGAAAAAAACCAATTGTCATGGCAAGAAAATGTCAGGTTACGGGTAAGCAGGTAATGGTCGGGAATAATGTTTCTCATGCCAAGAACAGGGTGAAGAGGAAGTTTTACCCTAATCTTTTAAAAAAGAAGTTTTTTCTGCCTGATGAAGACCGCTGGGTTTCACTTACTGTTTCAACTCAGGGTATCCGACTGATAAACAAAATAGGAATCTCTGCAGCTTTAAAAGGGGCTAAAGCAAAGGGTTATATTGGCAAATACTAAAAAAAAAGGGAAATGGCAAAGAAAGGAAATAGGGTTCAGGTTATTCTTGAATGTACAGAACATAAGGATAGTGGTAAACCCGGAACATCAAGGTACATAACTACCAAGAATCGTAAAAATACACCTGATCGGCTTGAGTTGAAGAAATTTAATCCGATCCTTAAGAGATATACTATTCATAAAGAAATTAAATAAATATCCATGATATGGCAAAGAAAGTTGTAGCAACACTAAAGATCGGGAAGGGTAAAAATTTCACCAAGTGTATAAAAATGGTGAAATCAGAAAAAACCGGAGCATACTGTTTCAAAGAAGAGATAGTTCATGATGATCATGTCAAGGATTTTTTCGCTAAGAAATAAAGGGGAACTAATCAGTCGGCAGTCTGCAGTCCACAGTCGGCAATAATGCAAATAGCCATAAACATTTTGTCATTCAAAACTTTAGGCACTAATTGTTACAATAAAAATAAATATCCTTTTATAATAACTATTAGCTTTCTTTCGTCAGAGGGAAAGCATTTTTTTTATAAATACTTAATGTAGTTGAGTAGGTGAGTAAGTTAAGTAGGTGAGTAAGGAGGAAGAATGAGGCTACTCGTAACTCGTAACCCGAAACTCGTAACATTTTAGACATTTTAATATTTTTGAATTTTTAGTCATTTTAGGCAATTAATATTTACAAGTTGATTTATTTAAAGTCGAGGCAAAATGGCAGTATTTGGGATTTTTTCAAAAGAGAAAAAAGAAAATCTTGATAAAGGTCTGGAAAAGACTAAGGAAAGTGTGTTTAAAAAACTATCCAGAGTAGCTGTTGGTAAATCAAGGGTTGATGAAGCAGTTCTGGATAATCTTGAAGAGGTCCTTATTAGTTCAGATGTTGGAGTAGATACTACTATCAAGATTATTGAAAGAATTGAAAAACGGGTAGCAAAAGATAAATATCTGAACACTCGTGAACTAAATATAATACTGAAGGAGGAAATTGAAGAACTCCTTGAAGAAAACAGATTGGATAACTCTGATGATTTCTCCGTTACTTCAAATAAGAAGCCGTATGTTATTATGGTTGTGGGAGTTAATGGTGTAGGAAAAACAACAACCATTGCCAAGCTTGCATACCAGTTCAGGAAATCAGGGAAGAAAGTATTGCTGGGAGCTGCTGATACTTTTCGTGCTGCTGCTGTTGATCAGCTACAGATATGGGCCGAAAGGGCAGGGGTTGATATAGTAAAACAAAAAATGGGTTCCGATCCAGCTTCTGTTGCTTATGATACGCTTAGTTCCGCGCTGTCAAAGGAGATTGATATTGTTTTAATTGATACTGCAGGAAGACTTCATAATAGATCAGCACTCATGGATGAACTGGCTAAAATACGGCGTGTGATGCAAAAGATTATACCTGATGCCCCACATGAAATACTACTTGTACTGGACGGTTCAACAGGGCAAAATGCTTTTGAACAAACCCGCCAATTTATAAAAGTTACTGAAGTTAATGCCTTAGCACTTACCAAACTTGATGGAACTGCTAAAGGTGGTGTTGTAATCGGGATCTCCGATCAGTTTAATATACCTGTGCGGTATATAGGGATAGGCGAAGGCTTGGATGATATACAGGTTTTTAATAAGAAAGAATTTGTGGATTCGCTTTTCTCAATGTAATTTCAGGAGCAATAATAAAAAAATGAAGTTTGTACTTAAATTATTTACCATTAAAAGTTTCACGCAAAGTTGCGCAAAGTAAGACGCAAAGCTCGCAAAGAGATGATGTATAAAACGAAACTCTTAACACGAAACCCGTAACACGTACCTCGTAACATTCTTTCGATGACAAAGCCCCTAAACAAAATCAATGTCATTACCCTTGGCTGTTCAAAAAACATTGTTGATTCTGAAGTGCTTATAAAACAACTTGATGCTGGTAATTTGATAGTGGAACATAATTCGGAGACAACCGATGCTCAGACGGTAATAATTAATACCTGTGGTTTTATCCAGGATGCAAAAGAGGAATCTATAGAAACAATTCTGCGGTATGCCAGGGCCAGGGAAAAAGGTGAAATCCAAAATCTATATGTTATCGGCTGCTTATCAGAGAGATATAAAGAGGAATTGAAAAACGAAATTCCTGAGGTTGACAGGTATTTTGGTGTAAACAGTCTTGAACAAATCGTAAAATCGCTTGGAATTGAATACCGGAGAGAACTTCTTGGGGAAAGGAACCTTGTTACCCCAGGACATTATGCTTACCTGAAAATTGCAGAAGGCTGTGACCGGAAATGTGCTTTTTGCTCTATTCCATTTATCAGGGGTAAGCATAGATCACGTACCATTGAATCACTTCTAAATGAAGCTGTTTTCCTTGCAGAACAGGGAGTTAAGGAATTAATCCTTATATCGCAGGATCTTTCATATTATGGACTGGATATTTACCGTGAACAACGACTAAAAGATCTGATCGATCAACTTTCTGAAGTTCCCGGTATTGAGTGGATCAGGTTACATTACCTTTTCCCCGCAAATTTTCCGGCAGATATTCTCCCTGTAATACAAAACAAAGACAATATTTGCAATTATCTTGATATCCCATTCCAGCATATTGCTGATCCGGTACTAAAGGCAATGCGACGGGGTATTTCAGGCAAAGAAACCTATGAACTGATAAACAGGATCAGGGAGGAGGTTCCGGGAATCACTCTGCGAACAACCCTGCTTACCGGATATCCAGGTGAAAGTGAGAAGGATTTTGCAGAATTGAAGGAATTCATATCTAAAGTCAGGTTTGACAGACTGGGTATTTTTACTTATTCACACGAAGAAGGCACTTACAGCTTCAAACACTTAAAAGATGATATTCCTAAGGAGATCAAAATGGAAAGGGCAGAGGAGATTATGACTATCCAGGAAAGTATATCGAACAAGTTGAATATGGAAAAAATTGGGAATGAATATAAAGTGATAATTGACAGACAGGAAGGAGAATATTTCGTGGGGCGAACTGAATTTGATTCACCTGAGGTTGACCAGGAGGTTTTGATAAAACCCGCTAAAGGGTTGATGACAGCGGAGTTCTGTAATGTTATTATAACCGGTTACGATAATTTTGACCTGTATGGAAGAAGTTGTTGAAGAAGAAGTTGAGTAGTTGAGTGGTTAAGAACAATCGACCTGGTGTTAACTGCCGATACAACTACGCTGAATGAAGTTGTTGTTATCGGATATGGCACACAGAAGAAAAAGGAGCTGACCAGTGCCATTTCCAGTGTAAAATCTGAAGAGTTCAACCAGGGCTATGTGAACAACCCTGCACAATTGATCCAGGGTAAGGTGGCCGGTTTGTCAATAAGTAAAAAGCCGGCGGCAACCCAAACGAAGGGTATAACATACGCCTGAGGGGTTTGAGTACCATTAAAGCCAATACCCAGCCATTGGTGATTATTGATGGTGTGCCTGGGGCGTTTCTCGATAATGTGGATCTAAATGACATTGTTACAACCTTCCCAAAACGGCCACGGATATGAGAAGTTCGGGAACAGGTAGTACTCTTCTGAACTCCTGGGGTGGTTTCTCCGATTATCATGTTGAAGATGCTTCTTTTGTTTCTCTTGATAACCTGAGTTTAGGCTATAACTTCAATTTAACTGAAAGTTCGGGATTCAGAAATATCAGGGTGTATCTTACCTGTAACAATTTATTCTACATTACAGGTTATAAAGGTGCGGATCCGAACCCGAGATATGTAGATAATGCTCGATATATGGGAACATATAATAATCCGCTCGTACCAGGTGTCGACAGAAGGAATACCTGGTTCAGGACCAGATCGGTATCTTTTGGTGTAACACTTGGTTTTTAATCCGGAAAATGAATAAAACAATAGTTTAAGTAGTGTTGTGTCAACGATAAACAGACGGGTAAGTTATTATATATTGGATATATTATCAGTATATTATACTTTTGCCTTTTTACTTTTGCCTTTCAATTTTATCCATATCTTTACACTTAAAAATATAGTAATATGAAAAAGTTTATTTGGCTCTATCCCGCAATTTACCTGGTATTATCTTTATATTTTGCCATTTTTAACTGGGATGTCTTTATCATTTCCATCAATACCAACCTGGGATTTGCTGTAGTAAAAACACCGCCTTTTCTCCTGTTGTTTTTGCTTGGTCTGTTTATTATCGTACTTCAGAGTAATTTCGATTATATCCGTGAAACCAGGCATGAAGTAGAAAATCTTCAAAGAGTCATTGAACTTGAAAAACTGAAGAAAGACAATGAAATTAATAATTTCAAGGCATCTATACTTGATAGTCAAACCAAGACTTCCGAAAGGAATATTCAGAAACTGGGCGAGATCCAGGACGTATTGGCAAAAATAACAGAGGAACTCGAAACAGAGAAGAAAAAGGTAAAAGAGAAAGATACAGGAAAAGATAAAGATGAGAAGTCAGAATCTGGAAAAAAAGTATCCCCTGACAAGAAGGAGAAATAGGGAATATGGAAATACTTAAAGTGAAACTATGCTTCGACTGCGTATAGCATAAAAAGTTGAGAAGAAGTATTAACTTTAGTCACTTTAGTTCACTTTTAACTTTAGTCACTTCTTTTTCCTGACATTGAGAGTTATTTCTTCTTTTTTCTTACTGAAACCAACAACAATAGTATCGCCTTCTTCTAATGAAGTTTGAATGATCACCTCTGCCATAGGATCTTCAAGATACTTCTGAATAGCCCGCTTCAGCGGTCTGGCACCAAACTGGACATCATATCCTTTTTCTGAAATATAGTCTTTTGCAGCGTCTGACATAGAGATATTATATCCCAGTACATTAACTCTATCATATAACCCTTTAAGCTCAATATCAATAATTTCATGTATATTTTCCCGTGTAAGAGAATTGAATATTACAACATCATCAACCCGGTTAAGGAATTCAGGTGCAAATGTTTTCTGCAGTGCTTTTTGGATAACACTTTTATTATATTGATCAGTACCTGAGCGTTTTGCCTGTGTTTCAAAGCCTACACCATGTCCAAAATCTTTCAGTTGGCGTGTCCCTATATTGGATGTCATAATGATAATGGTGTTCTTAAAATCTACTCTTCTTCCAAGGCTGTCAGTAAGCTGCCCTTCATCCATAACCTGAAGCAGGATATGGAAGATATCACTATGTGCTTTTTCAATCTCATCAAGAAGGACCACAGTATATGGTTTGCGCCGAACTTTCTCAGTAAGCTGGCCTCCTTCTTCGTAGCCAATATATCCGGGAGGAGCTCCAACAAGGCGTGATACAGAAAACTTTTCCATATACTCGCTCATATCAACACGGATCAGGTTATCCACTGTATCAAAAAGATATTGTGCCAGTATTTTTGCCAGCTGGGTTTTTCCAACTCCGGTCGGACCGAGGAAAATGAATGAACCAATGGGTTTATTCGGATCTTTTAGTCCTGCGCGGTTTCGTTGTATCGACTTGACAATTTTTGCAATTGCATCATCCTGCCCAACAACTTGTTTGCTTATTTCATCGTGCATTTTAATTAAACGCGCTCCTTCAGCTTGGGCAATACGTTGTACCGGTACACCTGTCATCATTGCAATTACCTCAGCAACTTTTTCATCATCAACAATTTCCCTGTTTTGGCTGAGTTCTTTTTCCCATTTGCTCTTTTCTTCCTCCAGAGCTTCAATCATATTTTTTTCTCTGTCGCGAAAACTTGCGGCTTTTTCAAAATTCTGATTTTTTACAGCTTTTATTTTTTCATTCTTAGTATTTTCCAGTTGATTTTCAATATCAAGCATACGCTGTGGAACAACAATATTTGATATATGGACACGGGACCCGGCTTCATCCATAGCATCAATAGCCTTGTCAGGCAGATGCCGGTCGGTAATATATCTTGCAGTAAGCTTTACACATGCTTCCAATGCCTTTTCGGTATAAATTACATTATGATGTTCTTCATACCTGTCTTTAATATTATTAAGAATATCCAGTGTTTCATCAATACTTGTCGGGTTAACCATAACTTTCTGAAACCTTCGTTCAAGGGCACCATCTTTTTCTATATGCTGACGGTATTCATCCAGAGTAGTTGACCCGATACATTGAATCTCACCACGTGCCAGTGATGGTTTAAGCATGTTTGCAGCATCCAGAGACCCGGTAGCACCACCGGCTCCTACAATTGTATGGATTTCGTCGATAAACAATATAATATCAGGTGTTTTCACCAATTCATTCAGTATGGCTTTCATTCTTTCCTCAAATTGTCCCCGGTATTTTGTACCTGCTACAATTGAAGCCAGGTCGAGAGTTACAACACGTTTTCCAAAAAGCACCCTTGATACTTTTCTCTGAATAATCCGCATAGCAAGTCCTTCAGCAATAGCAGATTTTCCAACACCCGGTTCACCAAGCAGGATAGGATTGTTTTTCTTTCTGCGGCTTAGTATCTGGGCAAGGCGTTCAATTTCTCTCTCTCTGCCAATTATAGGATCCAGACGGTTTTCTTCAGCTGCTTTAGTCAGATCAGTCCCGAAATTGTCAAGCACAGGTGTATCAGAAGAAGTTTTTGAAGAAGTTTGCTGTGAGCCTCCTTTACTGCCTCCGAAACCACGGTTTTCTTCTTCCTCTTCTTCGCTTGGAAAATCTGCTGTTGCCCGCGGGTTATTTCCTTCCAGTTCGGTTTTAACAGTCTGATAATCTATATCAAACTCCTCAAGTGATCGCGTTACAATCGAATCCTCATCTTTCAGTATGGCTAATAATAAATGACCGGTATCAATGGTTGTCTGTTTGAGGGATTTTGCTTCAAGATATACAAGTTTTAATACCCTTTCAGCTTGTTTAAGAAGTGGAATATCGTCAGTTTCACTAATATTATCTGCCATATTATTTCTAATACTACCTTCAATAGTTTTCTTTAGGTCAACCAAATCAGTTCCCAGTGTTAGCAGGACATCAACAGCCAATCCCTCTCCCTCACGCAAAATGCCCAGGAATAAATGCTCAGTACTAATCTGATTATTACCCAGTCTTACTGCTTCTTCCTTACTGTAACTTAATACATCTTTAATTCGTTGTGAAAAATTTGCATCCATAATTGGGTTCCTGTAAAATCATGTATTAGACTAAATTGTAATATTATAACTTACTTAAAGATATAAATAATAAAGGTAAAAGAAAAAGAAATATGAAAAAAACCTTATAAACTTAAAACTTTATTAATTATTATCTTTATTCTCCCTTCAATTCAAATGCCAAAGATTTTATATCCGTCAATTTGACTTATTTTTCAATTTTATAACTATTCAGTGCCT
>JADFUQ010000432.1 GCA_015222065.1 Bacteroidota bacterium | reverse complement strand
ATCCAGTAATCCGGCAAGGGTTTCAAGCTGACTGGTCAAAATAGCAGGATCCATATAGTAAAATTTTCGGCTAAAATAATAAATCAATTACTGGGGATAAAATCAAAATTAGCAGAATAATAATAATTAGTGTCATGTTGTCACAAACCACAAACCTCTCTCACAACTCATCTCTCACCATTTTCTTCCTTTTCCTATTTTCGATTTCTTCATACAAAAGAAATCAAAAGTTCTTAGAAGAAAAATAAAATTCCAACGCAGGAAGGTCTTCAATGGAAACAACCTGCCAATAAAACCACCTTCAGGGTTTGCAACTGCTCTGATTTGTATTTCCCTATACGCCGGATTAAACGATAATGCTACTAATAAAAACCGATAGTTCCGGCGTGTTTACTATGACTAACCTGTCCCCCGGGTGATGTTGCGCTTACCCGGGGCTATTGCTTACGCACCTTAGGTGCTCAAGAATAACTGCCTAATGATTACTTAATGACCACCTAATGACTACTTAATAACTACCTAATGACTTCTTCTTCCCTCTTCATTCCTTCCAGCTTCCAGCTTCGAAACTTCAAACCAATACCCACCCACTTACCTACTCATCTTACTTACCTCTTCTTTCTTCCCTTCTGCCTTCTGCCTTTTGCCTTTTGCCTTCTGCCTTTTGCCTTGACATTACATGACAATAGTCATAATGAAATAATTAGAAAAACAGGCAATTTTGATTAACTTTGCAGTACAGAAACAATTCTTGCATAAAATACTGATATACAGTGGAATTACTTAAAGTCATAAAGGAAAAAGCAAAAAAAAATAACAAAAGGATTGTATTACCCGAAGGTACAGAAGAAAGAACACTGAAAGCTGCAGATATCCTTATTAAAGAAAAAATTGCCAACATAATTCTTCTTGGGAAAAGGGAAGATATAGAAAGTTCCGCAGAAAAATCAGGGTTAATGAATATTAGGAATGCGACAATTATTGATCCCGTAACCCATCCCGGGAAACTTGAGTATGTTGATTCAATGGTTGAGTTGAGAAAGCATAAAGGTCTTACGCGTGATGATGCATTTAAGCTAATTGAAGACCCACTCTATCTTGCTACACTAATGATCAAGAATGGAGATGCTGACGGTGAGGTTGCCGGCGCAAGAAATGCCACTACTGATGTGTTAAGGCCTGCTTTTCAGTTCGTAAAAACCATGCCCGGTATAAGTGTAGTATCTGGTGCTTTTATAATGATCTTTAAAGATAAAACCTTGGGTGAGAATGGGATACTTATTTTTGCTGACTGTGCTGTCCATCCCGACCCTTCAGATAAAGAACTTGCTGAAATTGCTGTTGCCACTGCAAATACTACCAGGGCAATAGCTGGCTTCGAACCAAGAGTTGCCATGCTTAGCTTTTCCACCAAGGGTAGTGCAAAACATGAAATGGTTGATAAAGTTGTTGAAGCTACTCGTATTGCACGTAATATGGATCCTTCGTTAAAAATAGATGGTGAGATGCAGGCAGATACTGCAATTATAGAATCAATTGCTAAAAAGAAGGATCCGGCAAGTGAAATCGCCGGAAAGGCCAACGTACTTATTTTTCCAACCATGGAAGTAGGAAATATCGCTTATAAACTTGTGCAACGCCTTGCACATGCTGAGGCTGTAGGACCCGTATTGCAAGGTATGGCTGCACCAATTAACGATCTCTCAAGGGGATGTTCTGTTAGTGATATTGTAAACTTAGTCGCTATCACAGCCAACCAGGCAGCTGCCATAAAAAAATAGAATAAGATGAAAACAGAAGTACTTGAAGATTATGCATTAAAAAAACGAATCCGTCAAAAGGGGAGTCTGAAAAAGGTAGGTATAATTGGTGCCGGCACTATGGGTCAGGATATTGCAGTGATTATTAGTAAACAAGGAATAGATGTAATATTTATTGACCTTACCGAGGAAAGAGTTAAAGAAATTTTTGGTGAAATATCCCTCTGTCTTGATGAAATAATTAGTAAATGGGGTATGACAAAAAGTGAGAAGCGGGCAATTATTTCAAGGATAAGCGGATCAATTGATTATAACGATATCAGTGATTGTGATTTGGTAATTGAATCTATTAATACAAAAAAAGCCGGCTCGAGCAGGGAACTTAGGAAAAATGTATTCAAGAAAATTGAATCAGTGGTGTCAAGAGAAACGATTCTTGCATCCAATACATCCACAATGATGATCTCTGACCTGGCTCAGGTGCTGGATTATCCTGACAGGGCTGTAGGTTTACATTTTATTACTCCGGCAATAACTGTTAAAATTGTTGAAGTGGTTAAAGGAGTAAAGACAAGTGATGAATCATATGAATTTGTGGTTAAGTTTGCTAAACTGATCGGGAAGAAGCCGATTATTGTTCATGAATCTCCCGGTAACATTAGTACACGTCTCATTGCAACAATCATCAACGAAGCATGCGAAACCCTGATGGAAGGCATTGCTTCTATTACCTGTATAGATACAACTATGAAAAAAGGATATGGTATGCAGTTTGGCCCTTTTGAGATGGCTGACCGGATTGGTCTGGATAAAATGGTTAAATGGATGGAAAGCCTCTATGAAGAGTTTGGAGATCAGAAATTTAAACCCAGTCCGATTCTGAAACGTCTGGTCAGATCTGGTTTTTATGGAAAAACTTCAGGTTCCGGATTTTACCATTATGAGAATGGACTGGCTACTACTGAAACTATTACTTACCCCGAGATTAATTAACGAACTGAATATTAATCAGAATCAGTAAATGTACTTAGTATGAAAATAATTGTATTGAACTGTGGCAGTTCTTCTATCAAATACCAATTATTCGATATGGATAATGAAGAGGTATTTGCTAAAGGAATTGTTGAGAAAATTGGTTTGCATGGATCATCAATTACAAACGAAAGGAATGATGGTGATAAAGTTATGCTCGAGGGCGAAATTATTGATCATCAACAAGGAATAGAATATATTTTAGGCGTTCTGTTAAGTAAAAAACATGGTAGTATCAGTGATTTTGATGAAATTAATGCTATTGGTCACAGAGTTGTTCATGGGGGTGAGAAATTTAGTTCGAGTGTCTTTATTACAGATGAAGTGATTCACCAGATGGAGAAATATATTGACCTGGCACCTCTTCATAATCCTCCTAACCTGAAAGGGATATATGCTATGAAAGAATTATTACCTGATCTTCCGCAGGTAGGGGTTTTTGATACCGCTTTCCACCAAACCATGCCCTCTTATGCATATATGTATGCTATACCTTATTCACTTTATATTAAATATGGTATCCGTCGTTATGGTTTTCACGGAACTTCTCACCGTTATGTATCAAACAGAGCCTGTGAGATTATTGGAGAAAAATGTGCAAATTCAAAAATTATTTCATGCCATTTGGGCAATGGTGCATCTATTACTGCAATTAACAAAGGGAAGTCGATAGATACATCAATGGGACTTACACCGGTTGAAGGACTGATAATGGGTACCAGATCAGGAGACCTGGACCTCGGGGTTCTGACATATATAATGCGCAGGGAAGAGATTGGTATCGCAGAAGCAAATACGCTAATAAATAAACATAGCGGAATTCTCGGTATTACCGGTATCTCTTCGGATATGCGTGAAGTAGAAGAAGCAGCTAAAAAGGGGAATTGGAGAGCATCCGTGGGTCTGGATATGTACAATTACAGGATTAGAAAATACATTGGAGCCTATGCTGCTGCTATGGGGGGGGTTGATATCGTGATCTTTACTGGGGGAATTGGTGAGAATGCAGACCTGACAAGAAGTGAGATTTGTAAAGATTTTGAGTATTTGGGATTAAAATTTGATACTAAAAAGAATAAAGGTGTCCGGGGAAAAGAGAAGGTTATTAGTGCAGATAATTCAAAAGTGACAGTGATTATTGTGCCTACAAATGAAGAATTAGTAATTGCAAGGGATACCAGGGATATAGTTTCAAAGATGGTTAAATGAGGAAATGAGTGAATGAGGAAATGAGTAAATGATAAGATGTGCGAAGAGGTGAGGTTTTAACCGGATTTTATTGGTTAAAAAAGGATTTTGCGAGGAGCGAAGCGACGAAGCAATCTCCCAAAAACAACCAGAATGCTAAATAAATAGACCGTCATAAGCTTTATGAAAAGTCATGAAAGATTGCTTCACTTCGTTCGCAAAATCCGTATACTTATTATGCTTTAATGGTATGCACAAATTTTAACCGGAAAATGATAAAAAAGCTTGATGAAATGTTCGATGCCCTGAAATCAGGGAAAAAGAAACGCCTGATAGCTGCTTTTGCTAACGATGCACATACTATTGAAGCTATTCATAAAGCCGTTAAGTTAGGAATTATTGATGCCACTCTTGTTGGTGATAAGAAAATTATTGAATCGGTTTGTGAAAAGGAAAATATTGATCCGGGATTTTTTACAATCCTTAATGAAAATAATGAATCTAATGCTGCTGCAAAGGCTGTTCAGCTTATTAACAGCGGCAAAGGAGACCTTATCATGAAAGGTATGGTTAGTACCGATAAATATATGCGGGCTATCCTGAATAAAGAAAATGGATTGATGGATCACGGAGCTATTCTTACCCATATTTCTGTGGTGGAACCGAAAAATTATCATAAACTACTTATTATTGGTGATGTTGCCATTATTCCTCAACCCGAATTGAAGGAAAAAATTATTATAGCAAAATTCTTAATAAAAACAGCACATTCGCTTGGCATCGAAAAGCCAAAACTAGCTGTACTGGCGGCAACAGAACAAATTCTCCCCAAAATGCAGGCATGCGTTGACGCAACCGTGTTAGCAAAAATGAGTGACCGGGGGCAGATTAAAGGTGCTGTTATCGACGGACCATTTGCTCTGGATGTAGCTATTGATAAGGAAAGTGCGGAAATTAAGAAAATAGACTCTGAAGTTGCCGGTAATGCTGATTGTATTCTGTTCCCAAATATTGAATCCGGAAACGTTTTTTATAAATTCCATACAAAACTGGCAAATGATGAAGTGGCTGCTGTTGTTGCAGGGGCCCGTGTGCCTGCTATACTCTCTTCAAGAGGTGATAGCGTGCAGACAAAACTAAATTCTATTGCACTTGCATCTCTTATGTCTGAATAGCTTCTTTTAGAACAACTACTATGGATGGATATCGAATTCTTGCAATAAATCCGGGTTCAACATCAACTAAAATTGCAGTTTACCTTAATCAGAAATCACGTTTCTTAAAAACAATCAGGCATCCGCTCAAAGACCTTAATAAATTTGAAAAAATTGTTGATCAGTTTGGATTCCGGAAAAAGATCATTCTTGAAGAGCTGGAAAAAGGTGATGCTAAAGTTGAAGATATTTCAGTAGTTATTGGACGCGGAGGAATACTTAAGCCGGTTGAATCAGGTGTATATGAAGTGAATGAAGAGATGCGGAAAGATATGATAGAATGTACATATGGTGAACATGCAAGTAATCTTGGGGGACTGATTGCCTACGATATAGCCAGTTCATTAAAGAATAAAAAAGTCAGAGCATTTATTGCCGATCCTACAGTAGTTGACGAATTTCAGGAAGTTTCAAGAATCTCCGGACATCCGAAATTTGAACGCCGGTCTATTTTTCATGCTCTGAATCATAAAGCTATGGGACGGGCATATGCTCATTTCCTTGATAGAAAATATGAAGAGATGAACCTGATAATTGTCCATATGGGAGGAGGTATTTCTGTTGCTGCACATCAGAAAGGCAGGGTAATTGACGCGAATCAGGCACTGGACGGGGATGGCCCGTTTACTCCGGAACGAAGTGGTACATTACCGGTTGGCGATCTTGTCCGCTTGTGCTTTAGTGGAAAATATTCCCAGGATTATGTGATGAAGATGATTAAAGGTCAGGGAGGAATGATTGCTTATCTTGGTACTAATGATGCTTATGAAGCCGGATTGAAAGCAGAAAGCGGTGATAAAAAAACAACTCTTATCCTTAATGCTATGGCATACCAGATAGCTAAAGAGATTGGTGCAATGGGAAGTGTTCTGAAGGGTAATGTAGATGCCATTATATTAACAGGAGGGATTGCTCATAATAGTATCGTTGTTGATTATATTAAAACTATGGTCGCTCATATCTCCAAAGTAGTGGTTTACCCAGGTGAAGATGAAATGAAAGCTCTGGTAATGAATGCTTTAATGATTATGACAGGTGAGGTAGAATGTAAAGTGTATTAGTGTTTCCCTCCTCACCTTACTCACCTACTTCTTTGTCTTCCTACTACTTACTATTTACTACATACTTCTTCCTACGGCGTACTCCCGGATACTGGAAGAATTTTACCATTAAAATATTTATGCCCATTAACTGCAAAATCTGATATCAAGACTGCCATTTCCTGTGCTGTTACAGCTGCTTTATAACCGGGAAAAGCTTCTTTAAACATCTCGGTATTAGTAGATCCAAGTGCTAAGCAATTAAAGGCAATATTATGTTCTTTGTATTCTTCGGCCAGACATTCTGTTAGATTTGCAATAGCAGCCTTACTGGCACTATAGTATGCCAAACCCGGAAACTTTGCACTTCCCTGAACAGCTCCCATGCTGCTGATATTTATTATGTGGCTTCTTTTTGCCTTTCCCATAAGAGGTAATAATAACTTTATTAATTGAGCAGGAGCAAAAAAGTTAATATTGAAAGTATGTTCTGCTGTATCACCGGATGTTTCTGTAAATAAGGTATTTTGCAGGAATCCTGCGTTGTTTATAAGAATATCTACCGACTTCATATGTTTGATAACAAAATCATAGATTTTTTTATCATTTTTATTTATGTTTTCAAGGTCTGTAACTAATGGAATTATTTTCCCTGCTCCTTTATCCCTGCATTCTGACTTAAGACTAAATAATTTATCCTTACTCCTGGAAATTACAATAATAAGGTTCTCTTTATTGGCAGCAAATATCTTTGCTGTTTCGCGTCCAATCCCGCGACTTGCCCCGGTGATGATGATATTCATAGAGTTTATAGAGTTTATAGAGTTCGTAAAGTTAATAAAGTTTCAGGTTTCATATTTCGGTTACAACTTATGTATACCTTTAAAGCATAATAAGTATATGGATTTTGCGAACGAAGTGAAGCAATCTTTCATGACTTTTCGTAAAGCTTATGACAGTCTATGTAAATTAAGTAGAATAAGTTGAAAGTGTTTTGATATTTTTTTATCTTTTCGCTTTCATCTTATATTTACATTGAGCAGGTAAAGTTGTATATTAACTTAAAGATATAGTATGTTATTGAAAGCTAAAAGAATAACTGTTGTTTCAGTCTTGTTTTTCTTTGTTCTGACATCATCCGTTGCCCGGAACGGAGAAGAAAACAAGGGGAGAAGATACTTTTTTGGTGGAAATTTTGGTCTGCAATTCGGATCAATTACAAATATAGAGGTTTCGCCATTTGCCGGATACCGTTTTTCTCCCTGGTTTTCTGTAGCAGCAGGACCGAAATACCAGTTATATGGCGAGAATTATGCCGGATTCAAATTCAGCACACATATTTACGGAGGAAGAGTTTTTGCCAGGATTATGGTTATTGGAGACTTTGATAAGGTCATTCCTCTCGGATTTCACGGAGGGTTGTTTGCACATACTGAATATGAAGCTTTAAGCCTTGAACGACAATATTTTGACCTCACAGGCAATGAAGGCCGGTTTTGGTTAAAATCAGTTCTTGTCGGCGGTGGTATCAGTCAGCCCCTTTCTGATAGAGCATCAGCAAATATTATGCTCCTCTGGAACCTGAATGAAACAGCGAATACTTTGTATAATAACCCTATTCTTAGATTTGGAATTAATTTTTAACTATTTTCAAACGTTAAATGTTATACGTTAAACGTTATACGTTAGATGTTTACCCCCCTGTAAATTACTTCATCCACAGTGAAATATACTCCTTCCCTCATCAACTCTTCTCTATTTCTCCCATTCACATCTTCTCCCTCTCTCTCCATCTCTCAGTCTCCAAGTTTCTAAGCTCTTTGACTCACAACTCATCTCTCACCTCTCACTGCTTTCTACATATACTGTAATTTACCATAATCTGTGAATATATTTCATATTATACTGCAAACGTGAATTTTTTAAAGTATTTTCCGGATAATACACTTATATTTGCATTTAATGCTGCTATTGGCAGTAGAATAATATGTTAT
>JADFUQ010000431.1 GCA_015222065.1 Bacteroidota bacterium | reverse complement strand
TAAAGATTAGCTGTAACATGGTGATTGGGGCGACTCTCGTAAGCTACCTTTTCAATTCGATAACCATCGCATTCGATTACTCCGGTCACACAGGCATTAAGAGGAGTTTTTTCAGGGAACTTGCCAAGCAGTTTATGGTATTTTTGGCGAAGTTCCTGCTGATATTCGAGCAGCTTTTCCTGCGATATGAGAGCTTGTTCAATTGTCTTTCGCCGGGCATCATAGTGTTTGTCCAACTGTTGCAGCAAATAATCAAGTAACAGAGTACTGGTATTACCCGTTAACACATTCAGATCTTCCGGTTCGAAAGAGTCAGATATTCCCGACTCATCAAACATTTTATCCTGTGTTATCAATACCGCACCAGCAGGCACTTCCTTCTCCATTATTACCTCGTGGTGTACATTTGAGAGATCATTACCGATTAAACTAATGCTTCCCGTTTTTTCACCTTTAAGATGAAGGAATGTATCGCAATCTATTGGAGTGCCTGATCCTTTAATAGTGAAGTTTCGGCAATCCTGCAATGACATAACAGTTCCCTGATGCGCCGTGATGTTGACATTATTTAATTTTATTTCGTGAGCATCAGAGGCAACTAAGCCATTGTCAGCAGTAATTGTAATATTTTCGAGTGTAATATTTTCTATATTTTCTTCAGGCAGCCCCCGAAGTGTAATTGCATCCCGCGCTCCCTGGCATGTTATATTTTTAATATGGATATCGTGAAATTGAGGTGGTGTATTGCTGCGACTTGTTGCCGAAGAAGCGCCATAAAACATGTTCAGTATTATAGCATGCCAGCCGATGTTATTCATCTTTATGTCCTGTATCCAAATATTTTCAATGTATCCTCCCCTGCCCCGCATTGATTTCATGCGAATACCCATCAACGTGCCGTCATATTCGCAGTTCTGCACAAAAACATTTCTAATGCCACCTGACATGTCACTACCGAATACGATTCCTCCATGCCCTTTTTTTACGAGGCAGTTCTCAACAATTATGTTTTCCGATGGACGCCCGACCCGCCAGCCATCTTCGTTCATTCCTGACTTAATACATATTGCATCGTCACCAACATCAGCGAAAAGTCCCTGTATATAAACATTTCCGGATGAATCCAGATTTAAACCATCTGTATTGGGAGCATGTTCCGGATTCAGCAGTCGGATATTTCGCACAATTACATGATCGCAGTAAACCAGGTGAGTGGTCCAGAAGGGAGAGTTTTTTGATGTATAATCTTCAAGGAGTACATTCCTGCAATTTAACAACTGGATCATCGGGGGGCGCAGGGCTGCTTCCTGAGTTCCATAAATACGCCTTTTTACCGGGATACCATTGAATTGTGAATCATATAGCTCCTGAACTGCTTTTTTCTGCTTTTTCTTCCATGCCCACCATGGTTCTCCCTGTCCGTTAAAAACGCCTTTCCCGGTAATAGCAATATTATTACAATCAATCGCATAAATCAGAGGAGAGTAATTATAGCATTCAATACCTTCCAACCGGGTGAACACTACAGGAAGATAGTCATCCGGATTATTGCTGAAACGAACTTCTGCCCCTTGTGCTATATGAAGATTGATATTACTCTTTAAATGTATAGGCCCCGTGAACCAGATCCCCTTTGGGATTAACACCTTACCTCCCCCGGCATTGGCGCAGGCAGTGATAGCGCTGCTGAATGCATTAGTATTTAAGGTCTCATTATCACCAATTGCACCATAATCGCGAATATCAAAAGTCCGGTCCGGGAAAACGGGAGTCCGTATCACCGGCATGTCGAAAGGAGCATTAACTGACGACAATAAATCTGAATCAGGGCTTTCCTGTGCCTGCAGTAACACAGGTAAAATAAAAAGGATGACACCGATAGTATTACGTACAACAGAGAAATTATTTTGGTTCATTACCATTAAATCTTTGTTATAAGAAAGAACGCATAAACAATTGTTGCAACAATTACCCAGCCTGCCAGAAATCCGATGATTGATGTTCGTGATGGCATCATTATTTCGAGATTAGTATTTGGGAAAATATTCCGCCTTTTCGGAACAACGGCATCAACCGGTAAGGTACATGGTGCTGGTATTACTTCACCAGGTTTAATTGGTGTTTTAACTAAGTTGTAGAAGTTGTCAAGCTTTTCTTTAGCAACCGGTTTAGTAAAAAGACTAACAATAATACCTGCCAGGGTTCCGCAACCAAGGTATAAAATCATCTGCCAGGGAAGATAAATTTCTGTACCAGTGCTTTTTTCGACGACAAGTTTGAGGGATTCTGCGCCGGGAATATTACTAATAACAGAAATAATAAAGGGCAGGGTGGTCAGCCACCAAACGGCAAAAGCGGTTAAAGTTGCTGTCCAGGCACCTGCCACCGTCGCGCGCCTCCAGAATAGCCCCAGCCAGAAAACGATTCCCATCATCGGGGCAATCTTCCAGAATATCTCCAGCCCGGCTACAACTCCCGGTAACCAATAAGCAAAATATACGCCGCCTGCCACAACAAGTATAGAAGCAATTCTGCCTACAGAAACATAATGCTTCTGAGGCTTACTCGGTTGGAGACGTCGATAAATATCTTCAGTAAACAGCGCTGATGAGGAGATCATAAACACATCGCAGGAACTCATCACAGAGGCAATCAGTGCAGCCAGAAACAACCCCAGCATCCCCGGAATAACTTGTGGTAACAAATCTCCGGCCACTGCACCAAAAACTTTATCAGGATGAATATTCTGACCGGCGAAATAAACCACACCGGCAAGGCCTATAAGCGCCCAGGGAATAGTGATCAACCGCTTGAGCATGGGCCCTCCCATAAAACCTACCCTGCCATCCATCTCAGTCTTGCCGGCAGCGCAATTGGCCATTGTATGAGGCTGGGTCACGATTCCTATCAGAGCATTAAAAGCTATCACTACAATATAAAACACTCCGATATCCGAAGGGGCTATTAATGTAAGCATCTCCTTATTGTCAATGGCATTATTTATTCCTTCAAAGCCTCCCACTGCTTTCATAATCAATGGGAGAAGTGCAAAAGAGAAGAAAATTGTCAATATACCCTGGATAAAGTCAGTTATGATAGCTGCGGAAAGTCCCCCGGCTACTCCATAGGCTACAAATATTACTGTCATTATCCAGATGGTTTGATTAGCGCTTATCAACCCACCGGTACTGGCGCTGATGACTTCACTGGCACCTTTGAGCATCAAGCCAATATTAACCATCAGACTTAATATTCCAACTATTGCATACAAAATGGAGACACTTGGGTTAAACCTTGCCTCAAAGACATTGGCAGTAGTGATAGCCCGAAAGCGCCGGAAAATCGGAGCAATTAACCAGTAAAAAGGGGTAACCGGCAACCAGAGCCATTGATACCAGATACCTGATAATCCGTTGGTAAAGCTCTTGGACGAAACGCTTACCGCCTGGTCCGAATGCGTTCCCGATCCAAAAGAAAACATCAACATCATGACTTTGCCAAAATGACGCGGCATAAAGAAATCGTTACTGTTCTTAATTTTTCGTGCCGACCAGATACCTATTAAGATAATGATCAGGAAATATAAAACCAAAACTCCATAATCTGCAATGTGTAGTCCCATGTTGTAAGTTGTCCTTCCTTTTTTTATAAAACTAGAAATAACAATATTTCAATCATTGTAAAATCTCCATTCATTCTTTTTCTGTGTTGAAAACAGCCAGCTTTTTCCCTTTTGTTTTCCATTCGTCAGGTTCTGCTGAAAAAGGAACCACCTTAATGCTATATTCAAAGGTATCACCTACTTTGTATCTTTTCTTCTTTACCTCAGGACGGAAGTATAGTTTGCTGTTGCCAATATTCATATCCACAATTGAAGTTCCAAAATGCTCTGTACTCCCATTTTTTATCTCAACCTTTAGTTTACCGGCACCCTTATAAACCTGGGGATATACCAATGTCACGCCCTTTTTCATCATTTGGCTGTAAAATACTACGGTTTTTATATCGCGTCCCAGCGAAATCCTTCCTTTCTCCCGTTTCAACAAATCACCTTGCAACTCATTTCCGTCAGCCAGAACGGCTAACCAGCACCCGAACTCTTTATTAAGTTCGTGCATAAAAGCGAAAAGGAAACTGAATCTTTCATTCAGGTCCTCCACAACCTTGTATGAATGTTTCTCAATTATGTAATTGGCTGAATCGGGAAATGTGATCTCCATCTTGTGGTCAAATGGTCCCAGGTTTGACTCTTTCCTGATAATAACCTTTTTCCCGGAACATGTCGATCCTGACTTGTATTGCTGCTTCTTGCCGTCCACAAGAATTGAATAACTCTTTACCTTTTCATGCCCATGGCTGGTACCTATATAGTAATAATCCTTTGGGCCAATACCTGTATCAACACGCACAACACTGCCGTGGGCTCCGTACTCGCCGACAATCTCGTCTCCCAGATACCTGATATTTCGAATCGTCCATGCCCACTCTTCCATAAAATCGACATACAGAGTTTTGTTCTCCACTGAAAGCCAGTTTCCCTGATCTTTACTGAACATCTTTATTGTCCAGGCAGCCTCTTTTGTATTATCAGAATCCCGTACTACCGAAGTGCAAGAAATCCAAGCAAATAAAATGATTATACTAAACGTAATAATTATGCTTTTAAAAGATTTCACAAAGATATCCATTCACTTTTTTTCACCCGGATATTAGTACTGACAGGCTAACAAATATATAAAAGTTCGAGAAGTATGAATATATAATTGATAGGAATTTTTCAAATATCTTTCAAATTGAAATCAAAATTATCAAAAGTGGCGGGCTTTGTCAATTTGAGGAGTCATAAATACTTGCAAAGCATAGTGAATAGTTACATTGATCTTTCATTATAATATATTAAATCCTTTTTATACATTTATCAAATATTCCTTTACAAATGTATTATGAGTAATTTCTTTATTTTGTAGAAAATAAAGCCTGGGACATGCAAAAAATGAGATTAATAAAGACAACAGTTGTAAAACGTATTTTATTATCCTTCCAAACAATACTCATTCTTTTTGGAGGAACAGCGTTCTGTTTAGCACAACAAGTAACAGTTATAGCCAATCCCGGCCCTTTTTCCGGAATAGAAAAAGCCGCCACAAGCGAAAAGAATGTTAACTGGTGGGATGCCGATTTTGCAGACGACCAGGCTTGCACAGAATGTTTCGCCGCGTTAGAACTTGCACATTATCTGACGTGCTGCACATCGCTTTCCGAGGAGGAGATTCTCTTGCGTTCACCAGGCCGCTTGCCCAAAAATGGTGATGTGTTTCTTGTCGGCAGCAAACAGTCCAATCCATTAATCGCTTCGTTCGATCTGACCGAAAAAAGCCTGCTCAGAACAGATGAATCGTTTCGCCTCCGGGCTTTTCAGGATAATAACAGAACCATCACCATCATCGAAGGCAAAGATCGGATTGGAACCCTTTATGGTGTTTACGATTATCTGCAGCAACTGGGCATTAGCTTCTATGGACTGGGTGAAAAGGGAACAGTTTATCCTGATAAGCCGGTGGAACTTCCGCAAACCCTTAACATCATCAAAAATCCATCTTTTCTCACACG
>JADFUQ010000430.1 GCA_015222065.1 Bacteroidota bacterium | reverse complement strand
TGCGTGAAAGAAGCAGAGATTGGGCTCTTTACAAATAAATTCAGCAGGCAGTATTTTAAACCATTTTAACAGTCTGGTCTTCCCGCCATACTCCCATGCAACTTCTGCAAACTTTCCGATCAGATGCGCGAAACTCTGTTAGTTGATTCCTAACCCTCAATCGAGCCAGGGGTAAGGGCGGGTCGACACGCGTAGTAATAACAAGGTGCATTTGAGCCGGTAGATGATCGAGCAAAAATTCAACTATATTGTGAACCTGTTTCTCATCTAGTGAGTGATAATCATCAAGAACAAGCATAAAATCATAGGAAATATCAGTAATTTCTTTGATCAGGTTTGTCAAAATAGACTCGATCGGGGGTTGTTGAGGGGATTGTAGCATAGTTAATGCCGATTGGCCAATACTCGCATCAAAACTATGTAAAGCAGCAATCAGGTAATGGATGAATTGAACTGGATCATTATCTCCTTTTTCCAGTGAAATCCAGGCTACCGGTATTTCACTCCGGGAAATCCATTCACTTATGAGAGTAGTCTTTCCAAAACCAGCCGGTGCGGAAATTAACGTTAACTTATGATTAATACCCTTATCCAACCGATCAATCAGATGCGTTCGTTGAACCAAATCAGGTCGCGGCTGTGGTACATAAAGTTTGGTTTCCAGGAGAGGATATTTTGTATCTTTGATATTAATTTTCTCTCTCTCCCATTTTGATTTAGTCAACAGTTTTTAGAAGGAAAACTAACAAAAAATGTCTGAAATATCCATCTCGATTTTTGTTTTACTCCTCCAGCTTTCTGAATGTGCATCCATTTTTGAAATCCTGTTTTCGCCACAGCTTCTTAGCATTATAGCCTGTTGAACATTTTTTGTCATAAATTGCACAACATATATGCTCATTTTCAATATTGTTTTCCGATAACTTTATGATTTCAATTTCATCCATATGTCTCCTCCTCTAAATTTAACCACATAACGCCTCGTATAACCGGTTTATTTAGCAGCCTCAGCGAAGAAACAAATCCATGTTCATGTATTCGTTGTGTGTCTGCTTTTCATTATAATTTCTTTGCGACAATAGCAATTTCTGTTGATTCAGGGGTAAAGGTTTTACCGACAACATCTGAGTATAACTCAGCAACTTTAAAGCCATTTTCTTCAAATTCTTTTTGAAGTGAATCTCTGCTGAAATACTGTAACCAGTTATATACTATACGCTTTCGTGATTCTTCAATGATTGTGTATTTATCAAGAATCACTTTTTCTTTTTCGTATTTGAATGTGTTAACAAAACAATAATAATCATCCGGAGACCAGAATCCATTTAATTGATTTAATTCGTAGACTGCTGATTCTTCTTTCTGGTTAAAACTGTTTAATGAATACACGTCAAGCAGGACAAAACCGTCCGGCTTTAATAATGAATTAAATTTTGAGAGCATATTTTTTCTTTGTTCCGGACTTAGCGCACAAAAATCGCACATAATCATCGTGATAAGGTCAAAGCGATCTGTTGTTTCGAAATCCAAGTAGTTTTTTACAACATATGTAATATCAAGATCTTTCTCATTAGCTACTTTTTTTGCATAAATGATTGAGTTTTCTGAAAAATCAATACCGGTAACTTTCGCACCTCTATCTGCCAACCTGGTTGTGTATAACCCTGGTCCACAACCAAAATCTGCAATTTCAGTTTTATCATTTATATCAAAACGAGAAGCAATCCATTTTTCGGATCTTTCAATAAAATCTTTGTTCCGGGATGAAACATCAATTGATTCATTTAAATGATAATTGAGCATTTGTTTTGATGTATGCTCATCTGTCCATAACTCATTTGCCGTATAAAATTGGAAAGGTGAAGGACGTGAATTTATTTCTTTTAGTTCGTTTAACATTTTATGATCCCTTTTTTAAATTTTGATGCATAACGTGAAGAATCACCTGTCATCATGAAGCGTAGCGGAATAATGATCAGGTGCATTCAATTGTTCGATTCTATCCCGTCTACTGAATTTCTTAATTATTTTATCATCATCCATTTGAATTTACAGACAAGAATAGAATTTTTATTATCCAATCTAAAATGAATTTTGTAACTCTCCGGATCATGCATAACTACTGTCCAAGTAGTTTTTCCTTGAAAACTACCAATCAAGAATGGTGCAGAAGAAATTTCACTAAAAATAGTCCCCAGTTCTACTCTATCATTCGGGCAATGAATCAGGTTACATTTCCAGCCTGGTATCCATTTATATTCTTCCACTGGAGAAGCGAGAAGGAAAACCTGATCAACTGGTGCTTTAATGGATACAGGAATTACGCTCTTTGCTGTTTTTGATTTAAACTCGGTCATGCTTGACACCTTTCAAATAGGTATTACCTATTAATCATGATTTATACAGCTAACGATCACGAACAACTGCCCGTCGTGACACCCTTGCAACCAACTTTGCAGAAGCAATATGCTTGAATCTATTGCAAAATACGGTGATGGGTTGCTGGTCAGTTGAATTGCATTGTCATACCTGATTTATATTTACATTTTTTAGCTATAGCCATTCACCCAACATACTTTGCGTAACATTGTAAAGGCGTGTTTGCGCATTTTCATCCCTGGTTGGAGGCCAACTCTTTTTTATTTTTCGGTGATGAACATATTCACCGTTTACACCCTTTACCTCATTCGACGAAGCAAGCCATACCGGCGTATCCGCTGCTTGTTCCGGGGATTCTCCAATAAAAAAACCAACAATTGGAACGATAATGTTCATCGGGAAAGGATAATCCGATTGTGCTTTTCCTCCTTCCTTTTTTATTTCTTTAATGACTTCATTTGCTTTGGTGTTACTGCGAGCAACAATTATTACGAAATCTCCTTTTTGGGCGAGTTGGAGTGCTGTAGCTCTTCCTAAACCACTGGTAGCCCCAGTAATGACAACAGTTTTATCTTCCATGCTCTTATCATTTCTTTCCTGGTATAACATATTTTTCTCCAATCGAATTTTTAGTTAGTTATAAGACATTATTGGAAATAAAAATTTAGACAGGATATACAAGATTAATAGGATGTAACCTTTAAAAATTGATGCAAAATAATCCGGTATATCCGGTGCATCCTGTCAAAAACAAGATATTCAACCTGCCGACATTCAATAACCTTTATTCTAAGTAATGACTTAATACTTGTGTATATTTTTCCGGAAATAAGAATACCATGTGATGCCCTCCACCTTCATCGAAAACATAAACATCAGAGTTTTTATACAACTCTTTGAGACTATCAAGGTATTTGAAAGCATCCTTAAGTTCTTACCCCGGAATAAAATGGTTGAGTATGGATGATCTTTAAGAAAATCAAAGAATAATTTTTGTTGTTCTTCCGGGACATATTTGTAAAATGAATTGAATCTGTGATTATTCATATTTCTTTATCCAGGCTGATACTTTTTCTTCAAATGGTTTTTTCACAGGTTTTCCCGTTTCCGGGGATTCATTGATAAACAGAATGTCACCTTTTGATAAATA
>JADFUQ010000429.1 GCA_015222065.1 Bacteroidota bacterium | reverse complement strand
TTCAGCGCACGCGGTGATATTTTCACACTCCCGGCCAAACATGGAATTACCCGGAATCTTACAGAAACATCGGGTGTACATGAGCGTGATGCTTACTGGTCACCCGATGGTAAACATATTGCATATATCTCTGATCAAACCGGCGAATTTGAGATATGGATGCAAAACCAGGATGGCTCAGATAAACCTGTACAATTGACAAAAGGTTCAAAAACCTTTATTTTTGATATACTTTGGTCACCCGACAATAAAAAGATACTGTTCAATACTAAAGAACAAAAACTTAAATATGTAGAAGTAGAATCCGGTAAAATTGTGGTTGTTGATAAATCGGACCAGGCTCCATGGTTCAGTTATAACTGGTCGCCCGACAGTAAATGGATTGTTTATACCAAATCTGAAAAGGGAATGACTAAAATACGGCTATACAATGCAGAAACCGGGAAGTCGTATGTTATTACAGATGGATGGTACAATTCAAATAACCCGGTATTCAGCAGCGATGGCAAATACCTGGTTTTTACATCAGCAAGAACATTTAGCCCTACATACAGCCGCACCGAATGGAACCATGCTTATGTGGATATGAATAAAGTATACCTGGTAACCCTGGCAAAATCAACCCCATCTCCCTTTGCTCCTGAAAATGATGTAGTAAAACCGGAAGAAGATAAAAAAGACAAAAATGGGAATAAGAAAGATAAGAAAAAAGATAGCAAGGAGGTTAAGATAGACATTGACGGGATAAAAGAGAGAATCGTGGCACTGCCAGTGGAAGCATCCAACTATTTCAATCTTTACGGCGGTAAGGATAAAATATATTATATTGAAAGATCGTCGAAAGGTGGAGGAATGACAGCAAAGATTTATGATCTTAAGAAGAAAGAAGAAAAAGAACTGGGTAAAAACACCAGATTCACGGTATCTGCCAACGGCAAGAAAATGCTTGTTTTCCAGAATAAAAAATACGCTGTAATCCCTCTCCCTTCAGGTAAGGTTACTCTTAAAGAAACTATTGATGTTTCAAATATGAAGGTATTAGTAAACCTTAAAGAAGAATGGAAGCAGATTTTTGATGAAAGCTGGAGACATATGAGAGATTTCTTTTATGCACCGAACATGCATGGTGTTGACTGGAAAGCAATGCATAACAAATATGCAGAGATGCTCCCATGGGTTAATCACAGGAATGATCTTACATATCTCCTTGGTGAAATGGTTGCCGAACTTAATGTTGGTCATGCTTACGTAAATAACGGCGAACGTCCAAAACCGGAGAGAATAAATACCGGTTTACTCGGTGCAAAACTCAGTAAGCACGAGTCAGGTTACTACCGTATTGACCATATTCTAAACGGAGCAAACTGGAGTGATAACCTCCGTTCACCACTTAGGGAAATAGGTGTTAATGTAGAGGAAGGAGACTATATTGTTGCAATAGATGGTAAACCCACCAGCCAAATGGACAATATTTTCCGGTCACTTGTTAGCAAAGCCGGCGACCAGGTGATACTGGAAGTCAATAACAAACCAGAGAAAAAGGGTAGCCGTGAAGTGCTTATCAAGCCAATACGTAATGAATCTAACCTTTATTATTACAACTGGGTTCAGAGTAATATCAGGAAAGTGAGTAAAGCAACCGAAAATAAAGTTGGTTATCTGCATGTACCTGATATGGGAGTTACAGGATTGAATGAGTTTGTAAAGTATTACTACCCTCAACTACAGAAAGAGGCACTGATCATTGATGTCCGGGGCAATGGTGGCGGAAATGTATCACCTATGCTTATTGAGAGGCTTATGCGGGATATTACCTATGCAACTATGCGTACCGGACAGAAAACAGGGGATGTTAATCCGGTAGGACAGCTTTTGGGACCTAAAGTTTGCCTTTTGGATAAGTATTCAGCATCAGATGGCGACCTTTTCCCTTACCGGTTCAAATACAAGCAGTTAGGCAAGCTAATCGGTACCCGTTCGTGGGGAGGAGTTGTTGGTTACAGTGGCTCTATTCCATGCATTGATGGCGGATCACTGGTCACACCATCATACGGTCCCTATGCAGCAGACGGAAGCGGGTGGATCATTGAAGGGATTGGAGTTGAACCTGATATCGTTATTGAGAACGACCCGGCTGATGAGTATAAAGGCATAGATGCTCAACTCAGTAAAGCAATAGAGGTGATCCTTAAAGAACTTGAAGAATACAATCCCGAGGTTCCGCCAATTCCACCTTTTCCGGATAAATCCGGTGGAGAAGGGAGATAATGAGTTAATTATCCCTGTCCTCAAAGCTTTCTTTCTCCTTGTCCTCTATTCTCTTGATAATAAAGTATATCAGTGCGAAAAAAAGAAAAACAATAAACAGGACATAAAGTACTATTAGAAACATTGGAAAAATTTTTGTTTCATTTCAAAATAACAAAAAATAACCAGCAATTTTGTTATCCTAATTTTACTGCGGTACCATAAACCAGTATTTCGGAAGCACCCTGCATGATCATAGATGTATGCATCCGCACATTAACTACTGCATCAGCTCCAAGCTTCTGTGCATCCTCCTCCATTCTTTGCATGGATTGCTCCCTTGACTGAGCCTGCAGATGTGTATATTCATGTATCTCCCCTCCTACAATATTTTTCAATCCGGCAAAAATATCCCTGCCCAGATGCCTGGCTCTTACAGTACTGCCTCTTGCAATACCCAGTATTTCAGTAATTTTTTTCCCCGGTACAGTTTCTGTCGATGTAATAATCATAACATATGGTTTTTTATTAATATGAATTGATTCTTCATAAACTAATTGATCCGGCAAATTCATAAAAACCGGTTATGCAATATAGTTAAAAATATTTTTGATTTTAACATTTTATAAAGAACTTGCCGGTTGGAAAAGAAGCGAAACTTACCCTATGGAATAAATAGTTAAAAATGGAAATTATTTTTAAACCAATTGGCAAAATTATTAGTCCATTCCGGAGCATTAAAGAAATGCCGATTCAGCCTGCAGGAGCGAAAGGAATTCAGGGGAAAGTAATTATCTTTCCTGAATTTGCTGAAGGATTAAAAGATCTGGATGGTTTTTCTCACATCATACTACTTTATTATTTTCACAAGGTAATAAGCTCAAAGCTTACTGTTGTACCTTTTCTGGATTCCAAACCACGGGGTGTTTTTGCTACAAGGGCTCCAAAACGTCCGAATCCGATAGGACTTTCCGTTGTCAAACTTTTAGACCGGAATAACAATATCCTGAACATACAGAATGTTGATATCCTGGATGGGACCCCGCTATTAGATATAAAACCATATGTCCCTGACTTTGATCATATTAAGGAAAGCCAAATAGGCTGGTTGAAAAATGTGATTCATGGTGCAGGAAAGAAAAAATCGGATGACAGGTTTAAATAATACGGGTTACGGGATTAAGAAGTTAAAAGTGAAAAGGAGTCTGCCGGATTTTCTATATCTAAATAGTTTTATTAACCACAACCTTTTCATACAATGACCTAGATTATTTCTACTTTAACAAATTAACAAAATGTTAATAAAACCCCTTAAAAAACTATCTTTTTAAGGGCATCGAAAAACAAAGTTTTAGTAATTTGCGTGTTTGTTCAACACAAATTTAATAATACAAATAAATATGAAAAAAGATAAATATAATAAAGTACAATTCAGCCGAAGATCCTTTGTTAAAAATATAGGATTGGTTTCAGCATTTAGTCTCTCTCCTATGGTAACATTTCCAAGTAATGTCAAAACAAGTAAAGCCAACATAGCTGCGACACCTTATAAAGAGGCGCTGACCGGCCCTTGCGCGTCTATTCGAACGCCTTTCAGCAAAGATGGTAGTATAGACTTCGAAGCACTTCGCAAGCAGATTGATTTTGTCATCGATGCAGGTGCCAGTGCGGTAATACTTACTTACGGTGACAGTCTTTTCTCATTACTAACAGACGATGAGATCGCTCGTCTGACCAGAGTTAGTGCTGAGTACATTAAAAAACGCGTCATGTTGGTAGCTGCGACAGGTTACTGGTGGACTGGCAAGACCAGGGACTTTGCTGCATATTCAGTGGAAGTGGGCGCAGATATGCTTATGGTATTGCCACCTGACTGGGCCAATTCCTGCACTGTTGAGACCTTGGTTCAGCACTATGCAGCCGCTGGTGAGCATATACCAGTAATGGTAGTAACGAATTATCTTATTAGACGCCCACAGTCTTTCGCATTGGAAGTCATCAAATCGCTCTATGAACGCGTCCCTCAGGTTGTAGCTCTGAAAGATGATGTGACCGGAGAGTTAGTTCGTAAAATATGTCTTATGACCCACGAGCGCTGGGCACTCATAGCAGGTGGACTCAAACAGAACCATATAAACATGCTTCCGTACGGAGTGGATGGCTACTTCTCTATGCATGTTACATTCAATCCGGACATTGCCCGGAAATACTGGAACGCTATTAAGACCGGCCGAATGGATGACGCTATAGCTATCGTTAGAGATTACGATATGCCACTTTTCGACTTACTGCGATCCCTTGAGGGGGGCTTTGATGCAGGAATTCACGGTGTACTTGAAATACTTGGCCTGGGAAAACGCTACCGAAGGGCACCTTACCACACATTAACAGATAAACAGATGGAGAAACTAAACGATTTCCTAAAGTCGAAAGGTTATGTGTAGAACTTCATTTACTTTCTAATCATTTTTTTTTACACAATTGACGAACAAAGAGACATAGACATATTAATCGGATATGATTATTATGTAATTGTATCAATAACCATATGAAATCATGATTAAAAAACCATTTATAATTGTTTTAATGAGCCTGGCCTGCCTGTTTTCATGTTTAACACCTGAACATCGCATTCAACAGGCACCGGAACCGCCATTTGTTATCAACCCTGAGCCTGTAGTAACAACCACACCGATCCGTTTATCCGACGGTAGACTTGTCGGATTTGCCCCCATGCCTGATGGGAGGATCAGTCGCCGCGAGACATATGACAATGGACGGACATGGATATTGCGCGAACCATTATTTCCAGCCGATGGTGGCCCGAATAGTCCGGTAGCAGCAGTTTGGGGAAAAGATGGTCGTTTGCACTTGTTTCTCCTACAGTTTCGCGAGGGCCGTAACTTTCATGAATTGCACTATCGCAGATCATCGAAAGATGGGACAAACTGGGAACAATCCAAGGTGATTGTTCCTGACGTATTCATCGGTGCTCTATTCGACGCGATATGCCTGGAATCTGGCCGGATTATTATTCCTTTGCACTATCGCGTCCGGCAACGTAAACCTCCAACAGGGGAAAACATTACAACCGTAATCTATTCGGATGACAACGGAGAGACCTGGACCCAAAGCCATACCAAGCTTACTGCTCCATGTTTTGAGGGATACAACGGTAATAATTTTGGGGCATGCGAACCAAGGTTGCTTGTCATGAAGGACGGCCGGATCTGGATGCTCATTCGTACCCAAGCTGGATTCTTATATGAATCATTTTCACGAGATGAGGGCACTACATGGTCCGATGCCAAGCCCTCGATCTTCTACTGCACGAACTCCCCAGGTAGTGCAATCCGACTGCAAGACAGACGGATAGTTGTATTCTGGAACAACTGCGAAAACACAACACCGTTTGATGGTCATCGCGTCTACACCTGTCGCGATGCTCTTCATGCAGCAATCTCCAACGATGAAGGTCGCACATGGCGGGGATTCCGCGAAGTTTACCTTGACCCTTTTCGTAATGATCCTCCGCCTCCAAAGGGTGATAGAGGTACGGCATACCCCAGAGCAGTTGGTACTGCTGATGGGAAAATACTTCTGATTTCCGGACAAGGAATTGACAGGCAAGTACAAATAATTGTCGACCCGGATTGGCTCTGCCAAACAACACACGAAAGTGATTTCTCTGACAGCTTGAATGGCTGGTCTGTTTTCAAACGATTTCTGGATAATGAGTTTGTCAGTCGTATGCCAGGATGCGAGTTGATCCCACATCCCACGCAAACCGGGGCACGAGTGTTGCACATTCGTCGCCCGGACGAAAATCGTCCGGACGTGGCAGAATGGAACTTTCCGCAGGGCAGGAGTGGCTCGGTCACTGTCCGCCTGATGTTGAAAGAAAGTTTTGCAGGAGGGGCCATTGATCTGGCTGATCGTTACTTCCAGCCAACCGATATATCTGCTGTTTCCGAATGCATCTTCCACATGCCGATTGATGTGAACGGCCGGTTAGGCGACTCCGGGATACACTTGAAACCCGGGCAGTGGTATACATTGATTCTTCACTGGGACGTCTCGAAGGGCAATTGTGTTGCAACACTCGACGGGAAAGAAGCAACCACGGTGGCCATGCACCGTCCGACACACCTGGGTATCTCCTACCTGCTGTTGCGTTCGACAGCCCATAAGACCGATCCGGCAGGGTTCCTCGTCGAATCAGTTCGAGCTCAGGTTACAGAACCCTGTACTATTCGACCTGAAAATCCTCCTGAGCCAATCCAGCCACGGGATGAATAATAACTTTTTCGATCGGTTAAAAAAAATGGAATAATAAAGCATATCCTTGTAAAGTTTTCAAACACATTAAAATTTTTATCATGATTCAATTTTGTTATAAAAAGAGATTATTAATTTTCGTTGTCCTTATAACCATTTCTCTTTCGGTATATCAGAAAACACCAGTAACAGAGGAAATGGGCCAACCCGAATTCCGATATTTCAATATTCCGCTTATTGACTTAACAAATGATTTAATCCGGCAGGTTATTGTTGATAAAGAGGAAGGGCAATACCTCGGACATCCGACAACCGTTCTCCTGGAAGACAATAAAACCATATATTGTGTTTATCCCAAAGGCCACGGATGCGGTGCTATAGTGATGAAACGGAGCGATGATGCCGGATTGACCTGGAGTGAAAGGTTGGCTACACCAAAGAGTTGGGAAACTTCAAAAGAGGTTCCAACCATATACAGGGTGATTGATCCGGAGGGTATAAAACGCTTAATTATGTTCTCCGGATTATATCCAATACGTATGGCTGTATCAGAAGACGACGGGAAATCCTGGAGCGAACTTGAACCGATCGGGGATTTTGGCGGTATTGTGGCTATGGGGTGTCTTATTCCATTAAGAACCGGGAAAGGCAATTATATGGCATTATTTCATGACGATATGAGATTCATTACCAGAAATGGACAGGAAAATTACGATCAGGATAAGGAGCAATTCAAAAGCAGGATGTTTACACTATTCAAAACATTTTCATACAATGGAGGGTTAACGTGGAGTTATCCCGAAGAGATAGTGAAGTCCAGAGAGATTCATATTTGCGAACCTGGAATTATTCGCTCACCCGATGGTAGTCAGCTTGCTGTTTTACTAAGGGAAAACAGCCGTAGTAATAACTCGCAGATCATTTTCTCGAATGATGAAGGAAAAACCTGGACACCACCCAGACCACTACCAAATGCACTTACCGGCGACCGTCATGTTCTCAAATATGCTCACGATGGAAGATTAGTGATTACATTTAGGGACATTAGCCACTTTAGACAACAGGTGCAGGAACTCGCCAGGAAAGAGGGTAAAACCAATATGGACCTGATTTCAAAAAAATATAATGTCGGAAGTCCTACGGAGGGTGACTGGGTTGCCTGGGTTGGTACTTACCAGGATCTGGTGGAAGGAAATGAAGGCCAGTACAGGCTTAGAATAAAAGACAATACCAAAGGTTGGGATACCTCCTACCCCGGACTGGAACTGCTTCTCGATGGCACCTTTATAGCAACAACCTATGGGCACTGGGATGAGGGAGAACAACCCTACATTCTGAGTGTCCGGTTTAAACTGGAAGAAATTGATGAATTAGCTAATATACTAAATAAATAAAAGTATCAACAAAGACCCCTTGCAAATAACCAGCTTAGTCCACCGTAGTTTTCTTTGACCACCGTAGGCTTGCCGAAGGTGGTAACGAAGGCGGGTAACCAGAAACTAATGTTAATTAAAATCCCAATATACCCTTCCGGTTAAATAATTATAGCTTTATTTGTTCCGCAAAAATTTCTAACCATTATTTTATAAAACATAAACAATAATTAATATGATTTTTTTATGGATTACTGGAATACTTATCATTGTAGCAATTTTTCTTACATTTTCAATACTACATTTATTTCGTGCCCCCAGAACTTTACATCACCTAACACCGGAAAAATCCGGAATTCCATATAAAGAAATAAAATTTCCTACAAAAAACAACTGTCACTTATATGGTTGGTGGATGCCATCTCAAAACGAATCATCACTTCCCGCGCCGACCCTGATCCTGATTCATGGCTGGGGGCGTAATGCAGGTTACATGTTACCATATATCAAAAAGCTTTATCCTTACGGTTACAATTTACTGGCATTTGATTTACGAAGTCATGGTAATAGTGACTCTGACAAACATCCGAACATGTTACAATTCTCGGAAGATATACGGGCAGCGATTGAATTTGTTTTAAAACAAGACACTGTAATACCCGGTGAGATTGGGGTTATAGGGCTGTCTGTCGGTGGTTCAGCAGCTATACATGCTGCCGCTTTTGATAACAGGATAAAAAGTGTAATAACAATAGGTGCTTTTGCAAACCCGGTTGATATTATGAGACACCAGTTTCAGGAAAAACACATTCCGTTTTTTCCACTAATGTGGCTCCCTATGAAATATTTTCAATTTAAGATGGGAGCAAAATTTGAACAGATTGCTCCGGTAAATATTATTAAAAACACAAAAGCAAATATTTTTCTGATACATGGCAGTGATGATAAAACTGTCCCGGTTGAACATGGAGAGAAGTTAAGAAATGCAGCTAATCCCGAAACAACAAAATTATGGGTTGTTCCCGGCAAAGGGCACAACAATTGCAATAATCATCCGGAATTCTGGAGTAAAGTAAATTCCTTTATCCACTCCACCATGCCCCTCTATCATTGAACAGGGCTACAAAATTCTCAATTGTTCTGTCATAGCCCTTTTCAATATCATCGGGGAAGTAGCAGGCAGGCAGTTCACCCATTCTTTTGTGGTAATGAATACAATCACAGCATGTACCCTTTTTTCCGCAAGGATACGTGCAATTACAGAAGTTCATGTTTTGTTCTTTTTTACATTCAGCCATGATTAAATGATAAATGTTTTATCGCTATTTGCTTTATTGTTGACTGCCGATTGCTGACTGTTGACTGCTTAATCCTCTCCTATCACTTTCATTTCTGTTCTCCGGTTCCGGGCACGACCTTCCGGAGTAGAATTATCATCAATTGGCTGGGACATTCCGTAACCTTTAAATAAAAGTCTGTTTTTATCTATCTGATTATCGATGAGGTATTTATAAACTGCTTTAGCACGGTTCTCTGAAAGTGTCTTATTATAAGCTTCATCCCCAATATTATCAGTATGCCCGCCAATTTCCATTATAACTCCGGAATTCAGGCTAAGAAATTCAATCAGCTTATTCAATTCAACACGCGACTCATCTCTCAGACGAAAGGAATTATACTCAAAGAATATATTCCTTAATACAGTTTTTTGCCCGGCAGTAATAGGACTTAATGGAACATCTCTATGATAGGGATTAACAGCCTCATGTATGCCCGATAAGGAAAAATGCTCGGAAAAAAACAAAAAACCTTCTTTTGAAACATTCAAAGCATAGTCCTTATTAGTAGAAATACAAACAAGAAAACTTCCATCTTTTCCTGAGAAAGCCTCCATAACTACATTAGCAGATTTAATGTCGATTAACTCAAATTTTGCTGTCAGTGGTTTACCTGTTTCTATGTTAAACACCTTTCCTGTCATATAAGAAACCGGTTGAGGTCTTGCTTTTTTATAGAGATTAAACTCATATATGTCTTTTCCTGATTCACTATGCCGGTCAGAAGAAAAATATGCTTTATCTCCTTTCGCATTTACAATCAGTCCAATTTCATCACCGTGGGTATTAATAGGGTATCCCAGATTCTCAGGCTGATCCCAGGTCCCTTTCTTTTGTTTTTCCACCCGGAACAGGTCGAATCCCCCCATACCAGGATGACCATCTGATGAGAAAAAAAGGGTTTGGTTATCAGGATGAATATAAGGTGACATCTCATCGCCTGACGTATTAATAGTATCACCAAGATTCACCGGCTTATTCCAGTAGCCTTTATCATTCCATGAGCTTTTCCAGATATCCATTTTTCCTTTCCCGCCCGGGCGGTTACTTGTAAAATAAAGTGTATTTCCATCAGCCGAAAGACAAGGTTGCGCTTCCCAGTACTTTGAATTCACAGGGGTACCAATATTCATGGCTATAGACCACCGGTCTGCAATTTTGGCGGAAAAATAGATATCACAGCTTCCATGTCCATCCTTTCTGTTACAGGCAGTAAAAAACATATACTTTCCGTCAACTGATAATGACTGGGCACCTTCGTTCTGCGAAGTATTCAATGGAGGACCTAAATTCTTCCTCTTCGCCCATAAGCCATCTTCATATTTACTTACATAGAAATCCTCCTGTCTGGAGATTCCCATCAGGTCAGGTTTCTTTTTCCCTGTCACGAGTACCGTAAAAACGAGGGTCTTCTCATCGGCAGTAATCGAAGGCCAGTATTCATCGTATTCTGAATTAACATTCTTACCCAGGTTTACAGGATTAAACGGCACCGGATGCAGGATAGCCTCCAATGCAAATTCACAACTTTCAATCCCTTTCACAGCCAGTCTTATCCTCTTCTTACTTCCCATACCCTGATCAAGAAAAGCCTGATAATGATCTTTTGCATCATTATACATTCCTGATAAATGTTCAATATGTGCAAGGTTATAAAGTGCGTTTGGAAAGAATTCAGGATCAATAGCAACAGTTCGCTTAAACGAACTTATTGCAACAGGATAATCTCTTAAATCTACACATACCTCAGCAAGCATAAGGTGAGCTTCAATAAAACCATCATCTATTCTTACAGCCTCTTTCAGTTCAGCTACGGCTTTCATGTAATCCACGAAGTTATAATATTGCTTACCCTGATTATAATGTTTAAGTGCTTTAGGAGATGTAGTATGTAGTTCACCCTGCCCATACAAAGCAAGCATAGGGATTATTATAAACCATATGAATAAAAAATAACGGGGCATACTATTCAATTTTGTGACAATAAAGCTAAGAAAAAAAATGAATATCGAAGAATTGAAGAGATGAGGAAATGAGGTGATGCAGTATTGAAAAGTTTATAAGTTTAGAAGTTTAGGATGAGAAACGTATAACTTATAACTTTTAACTCTTAACTTATTAGGGAATATGCATAAATTTATGTGCCTGCAGGGATATACTCCATTTTGTATTCTTCTTCACGTATTCAACAATCTTAGGTATGATCTGCCTGTACCTGCTCCACTCAGGTTGTAAAAATAACTTACAACCGGCATTCACTTTAACAGCATTTATTTCAGCCCATTTAAAGTCTTCCTGTTTCTGAATTATCACTTTCAATTCATCAGCTTTTGAAAAAATATCATTTAATGGAGGAGTATTTTCCTTTGGAGAAAGGCAAATCCAGTCCCATATACCGGTAAGCGGGTGAGCACCGGATGTTTCAACAAAGGTTTTTATTTCATATTTTTTTAACTGTTCACACAGATAATCCAGGTTATAGAGAGAAGGCTCTCCACCGGTTATTACAACTGCACTGCATTCTGATTGATTTGCATTCCTGACAATGATATCTGTATCCACAAGAGGATGCAAATCGGGATCCCATGAGAATTTAGTATCGCACCAGCTACAACCGACATCACATCCCCCAATCCGGATAAAATATGCAGGTTTTCCTGCGTGGAATCCTTCACCCTGGATAGTATAGAATTCTTCAACAAGAGGGAGTTTTTTCCCAGTTTCTAATTCCGGTATTTTCAATGCTTATTTTCTTTTTCCCTTTGAAAGGAAGATCACAATATATCTAGATCTACTA
>JADFUQ010000428.1 GCA_015222065.1 Bacteroidota bacterium | reverse complement strand
TTGGCGTGATTATTGTATTGTATTACGTGAAAGAATACTGCTGTAAACCGAATTAAAGAAAGGAATATTGATATTAAATTGTAATTCTATGCTAAAATTTTTATTTACTTCAACAATCCCGTTTTGCATTATCATATGAAAAGCTTCAAATATAAATATAATCATAGATTGAATCTTTTCCTTGTAATTATTGCCTTTTTCCTGTCAGCAGGATACACGGTGGCACAAACAACGGGGAATAATGATTTCATTTCATATAAATATGAATTTTCTCTGGAAGCTATTCAACTTGTAAAAAATGATAAACAAAATTTCAATCTGCCATATGAATTTGAAAAATATTATGAAAAACCATTTACTCTTGGAGTAAAATTGAAAAGTAATAAAGGGGCTTTAAGACTAAAACTTTTTTATAATTATAATTCAGAAACGGATATAGATAATTCCGGAAAAAAGGAAATTAAAACAGGTTATTGTCATTCACAATCCGGCATAGGTTACGAATTGCATAAAAATTTTCAGAGAACACAATTTTATTTTGGGGTTGATCTTATTAAAACGAATTATAAAATTAATGAGAAGGATTATAAGGCCTATACGCATCACCAAAGCTCAAAAAAAAATGAGATATACAGCAAAATTTGCTGGGGTTTCGGTCCGTTTACAGGAGCGAAATATTTTATAACACCACATTTTTCCTTATCCACAGAAATATCCGTTTTGTTTGAAAATTTCAAGGAGGAATACCCCGAGGATAATATAGAAAGTAAGGGTTTCAAAGCATATATAGGACCGGCAGGGATCCTTTCAGTAAATATACATTTATAAAATTCACTTCAACTTTGGTAAATAATGAAACATAAAAAAATCTCTTTGTTTATCTTATTTGCGATAATTTGTTCACAGACTCTGTTGTCTCAGGAGAATAAGGAAATTAATTTCTTTGATAAAAAGCATGAAATTTCAATTTCCGGCATGAATATATTTGATAACGATAAGGAAAAAATATATTATTATCCGTTTTACCGAATAGGTCCAAGTCCCTGGATAAATTGGCATTACCCATATTATAGTTATATAATTAATATAGACAATCGTTTATATGGATTAGCATATAAATATCATATATCAAAACATGCTCTTCGGTTGAATTTCTATTTTAATAATTCATTTGATAAAGAAACACACCCGAACAATGATTATCCTGGTACTTCGGATATTACAAAATACAATATATCACGTTATAGAATAGGATTTGGATATGAAATAAATAAGAATTTTGTAAGAACAGGAATGTTTATAGGTATCGATTTCTATTATGATTTCGGGAAAGAATTTAGCAAATCAGAGACAGTCAGGAAGGATCGTTACTATAACGATCCGGAGGATAATAACAACTATATTGAAGTAAAGGTTAATCATAAGGCCAGCGATACAGACAATAAAAACAGTTATGGAATAACCCCGTTAATTGGAGTTAAATACTTTTTAACCCCATATCTTTCCTTTTCTACAGAAGCCAGATTTATAATTGAAAATTATAGTAGTAATGAGGAACATTGGTATTTTAATGATCATCCTGATTATGGCAGTGATCAAACTGTTATTTCTGAAAACAAAGGTTCTTTATTAAAAATTGCTACTGTAGGAACTTTTTCAGTTAATATTCATTTTTAGCAGGCAAAAGGAGTAAAAAAGCAACATTATTAATATTTTCGCTGGAGTTTATTGAATAATGAAAAAAATTAAATACTTTTGCACCTCTTATTGAGTAAAGTATAATTAGTTAAAAAACAAGAATAATAATGCAATTAACCGCGGAGAAGAAAAAAGAACTCTTCAAGAAGTATGGCAGTAACGAGAAGGATACCGGGTCAACAGAGGCTCAGATAGCATTGTTCTCACAACGCATATCCCACCTGACAAGTCATCTTAAAAATATGAAGAATGACTATCATACACAGCGATCATTATTGAAATTAGTAGGTAAAAGAAGGCGGTTGCTTGACTATCTTAAAGGAAAAGATATCGAAAAATACCGCGCAATTATTAAAGCACTGAAATTACGGAGGTAGCAAAAGAGGCAATTTCAACATTGCCTTTTTTCTTATTACTATCAAAGTGATTCTGTTACGGTGACAAAAGAAAAAATATGTATAAAGTAATTGAGAAAACAATTGATCTGGGCGATGGCCGGACAATTTCTATTGAAACAGGCAAGCTGGCTAAACAAGCTGATGGTTCTGTTGTTGTTAAAATGGGCAGGACAATGCTTCTTGCTACTGTGGTATCAGCTAAAGAGATAAGGGAGGATGTGGATTTTATGCCTCTTTCTGTTGATTACAAAGAGAAATACGCTTCACTGGGAAGATTCCCGGGCGGGTTTTTGAAAAGAGAAGCCAGACCTTCGGATTATGAAGTGCTTATTGCCAGGTTAGTGGACAGGGCATTACGACCATTATTCCCTGATGATTATCATGCCGATACATTTGTAACAATAAACCTTATTTCAGCCGATAAAGATATTCTACCCGATTCGTTAGCCGGACTAGCCGCTTCTGCTGCTCTTAGTGTATCAGATATTCCTTTTGATGGTCCGATTTCTGAAGTTAGGGTTGGAAGAATTGATGGGAAATTTAAGATCAATCCGGGCATTTCTGAGCTTAAGGATGCTGATATTGACCTTTTAGTTGGTGCTACCAAAGATAATATTCTTATGGTTGAGGGTGAAATGAAAGAGATTTCTGAAGCTGATATGATAGAGGCAATTAAGTTTGCTCATGAAGCTATAAAGGATCAGTGTAAAGTTCAGGAAAAACTGGCTGAAATGGTTGGTGCTACTAAAAAAAGAGAGTACGAATATGAAGAGAGTGATGAGGGACTAAAGGAGAAGGTCTGGAAGGAAACATACGACAAAGTATTTAAAGTTGCAGAAAAGGCAATCGCCAACAAACAAGAACGAAGTGAAGCTTTTGAGGCTGTTAAAGAGAAATTTCTGGAGCAGTTTACTGATGAAGACGAAATTAATGAATCACTGATTGGGAAATATTTTCATGATGTCGAAAAAGAGGCTGTACGTAGTCTTATACTTGATAAGGGTATACGCCTGGATGGGAGAAAAACTGATGAAATACGTCCTATTTGGAGCGAAGTAGATCCACTACCGGCAGCTCATGGTTCTGCTGTTTTTACAAGGGGAGAAACTCAATCGCTTACAACAGTTACCCTGGGCACCAAACTTAATGAAAAAATAATTGATGAAGTCCTTTTCCAGGGTACTCATAAATTTGTACTACATTATAATTTCCCTCCATTTTCAACAGGAGATGCAAGACCTGCAAGAGGTACAAGCAGAAGGGAAATCGGTCATGGGAATCTTGCGCATAGGGCATTGAAAAACATGATGCCTGATGACAATGAGAATCCTTATGCAATAAGAGTTGTATCAGATATTCTTGAGTCTAACGGTTCTTCATCAATGGCAACGGTTTGTGCCGGATCCCTCGCCCTCATGGATACCGGTATTAAATTGAAAAAACCTGTTTCAGGGATTGCAATGGGCCTGATTTCGGATACTAAGAGTAAAAAATATGCAATCCTTTCGGATATTCTGGGTGATGAAGATCATCTTGGCGATATGGATTTTAAAGTTACCGGTACCAGGGATGGTATAACTGCTACCCAAATGGATATTAAAGTTGACGGACTTCCCTATGAGGTTCTGGCAGAAGCACTTGAACAAGCCAGGGAAGGAAGATTACATATTCTGGATAAAATGGCGGAAACAATTTCTGAACCAAGGGAAAGTCTCAAACCCCATGCTCCGCGTATTTCTCAGATTACTATACCGAAAGATATGATTGGTGCTATTATCGGACCCGGAGGTAAAGTAATACAGGAGATTCAAAACGAAACAGGTACAACAATTATTGTTGAAGAAATTGATGATAAAGGAGTTGTTGATGTATTTGCCGATAACGAAGAGGCAATCAATGAAGCACTTAAGCGGATAAATAGCATTGTTGCTGTACCTGAGATTGGTGCAGTGTATAAAGGTAAAGTTAAAACTATTGTGCCTTTTGGAGCCTTTGTTGAAATACTGCCGGGCAAAGATGGGCTTCTTCATATTTCGGAAATTGAGTGGAGAAGATTGAAAACCGTAGATGAAGTGCTTTCTGAAGGTGATGAGGTTGAAGTGAAATTGATAGATATTGATAAAAGAACAGGTAAAGTTAAACTATCAAGGAAAATTTTACTTCCAAAACCTGATAGGAATAATCAGAGGTAAAGAAATCGAGTAATAAATAATTTGTAACTAATTAGTACTTAAAGTGAAGAAATGAGTAAATGAGAAGAAGTTTAAAGTGAGCTAAAGTTTAAAGTGAACTAAAGTTGAGAAGAGAAGAAGTCATAACTTTAGGCACTTGTAACTTTAGTCACTGAATAGTTACAATAATTTGTATATGAAAGGTCGGGTTTTACCGGCCTTTTTTTGTTATATTTAAGCCTTCCAAATTTTTCTAAAATGGCAAATTCTTCAGAATGGCTGACTGATTTTAAAGATAAACTGAAGAAAGGTACAAACGATCTTTCAGGGAGAAACTACAGGTTTTTGCAGATTAGAAGATTAGCTAAAATGGCAGAAAAGGTGGATGAATATTCAACTTCCTGTAGAGATTGTTTTTTTTTCAAAAATGATCTGTCCGCCATAGTTACAAATCCGGAAAATTTCCCGGATAATTCAATATCGGGCAATAACGAGTATGAAAAAACCTTTGGTCTTATATTCCGGCATCTGAAAAAGGCGCATAAACTCTATCCAAAATCTTACTTTACTTCAGTGTATTCATTATTGGGAATGTTATTTGGAATTCTGGCAGGACTACTTATTGCATATATGATACTCTTTATCCAGGAAGAAAATAGTGACATTTTGAAAACCGGTGTTTTACTGGGCTGGGTAATAGGATTGTTGGTTGGACAAATATTTGGGAAAAAAAGAGATAATGAAATGAAAAAACAGGAACGGCAACTATGAATTTCATATATTTTCATTAATAAATAAAAACCCTGAATAAATGAAAAAGCTTACATTTTTATTAAGTGCAATTGTATTTATGCTCTTATTCTCCTGTACTCAATCAGGTCTTGATTATCCTGAAACACGGATGAGTGATCAGACAGATGATTATTTTGGTACTGAAGTAGCCGATCCATATCGCTGGCTCGAAGATGATAATTCTGAAGAGACGACTGAATGGGTGAAAGTTCAGAACCTGGTGACATTTAGTTACCTTGAAAAAATTCCTTTTCGTGAAAAAGTAAAGGAAAGACTTACTGAAGTCTGGAACTATCCCAGGATTTCAGCACCATGGAAAGACGGCGGCTATTATTTTTTCACAAAGAATGATGGTTTGCAAAATCAAAGTGTTTACTATATGCAAAAAGATCTGGAAAGTGAACCTGAACTTTTTATTGACCCGAATAAGTTGTCAGAAGACGGGACAGTTGCATTGACAAATTTTACATTATCAAAAGACGGGAAATATTTTGGTTATGGTATTTCGCGGGGCGGATCCGACTGGCGTGAATTGTATGTCAGAGATATGGCAACAGGCGAAGATATGGATGATCATATTATGTGGGCTAAATTTTCAGGAATTTCATGGTATAAAAATGGATTCTTTTATAGCCGCTATCCCGAACCAAAGGAAGGAAATGTTCTGAAAGGTGAAAATAAAAATAATAAGGTGTATTATCATTTAGTTGGCACAAACCAGGAAAAGGATAGATTGGTTTATGAAGATCCGGATCATTCCGAATGGGGTTTTTATGTTTCAGTTACTGAGGATCAAAAATATCTCGTTCTTTCAACTACTGAATCAACAAGTGGGAATGCCCTGGCATTTAAAGAATCTGAAAATGAAAGTAAAGAATTTGTAAAAATTGTTTCAAATTTTGATAATAATTACCGGATTCTTGATCATGTTAATGGAAACCTTCTTGTTATTACAGACTACCAGGCATCGAATTATAAACTGATTGCAATTGATGTAAATAACCCGGCTGAAGAAAACTGGGAAGATCTTATTCCCGAGAAAACTGATATGGTTCTTCAAGGCGTGACCATTGGAGGGGACAAGTTAATTGTAACCTATCTGAAGGATGCACATAGTTTGGTTGAGATATATAATATAAATGGAGAGTTCCTTTATGAATTGGAACTGCCTGCCCTGGGATCACTTCGTGGTTTTAGTGCAAAGAAAGGGGAAACCACAGCTTTCTATACTTTTACCTCGTTTACTTATCCACCTGTTGTTTATAAATATGATATCCGGAATAATAAATCAGAAGTATATCGTACTACTGAACTGGATTTTGTGTCTGAGGACTATGTGACTGAACAGGTATTTTATGAAAGTAAGGATGGAACAAAGATCCCCATGTTCATTGTTCATAAGAAGGGCATTGAAATGGACGGGAACAATCCGGTGCTTTTGTACGGATACGGAGGGTTCAATATTAGTATAACCCCGGGTTTCAGTACAAGCCGCATTATCTGGCTTGAGAATGGTGGTGTTTATGCAATTGCAAACATTCGCGGGGGAGGAGAATATGGCGAGAAATGGCATAAGGCGGGAATTAAAATGAACAAACAGAATGTGTTTGATGATTTCATATTTGCAGCGAAATATCTGATAAATGAGAATTATACTTCTCCCGGGAAACTAGCAATTAAGGGAGCATCGAATGGTGGACTCCTGGTAGGTGCTGTAGCCAATCAGGCGCCTGAATTGTTCAGTGTTGCACTACCGGCAGTTGGTGTTATGGATATGCTCCGCTATCATAAATTCACTATTGGTCGCTATTGGGCAACCGATTATGGTACAAGTGAGGATAGTGAAGAGATGTTTAAATATCTTTATGCGTATTCTCCTTTGCATAGTATAAAAGAAGGGATGGAATATCCGGCCGTTATGGTAACTACTGCTGATCATGATGACAGGGTAGTACCGGCTCATTCATTCAAGTATATGTCAACTTTGCAGGAAAAATATAATGGAAAAAATCCGGTATTGATCAGAATTGAAACTAAAGCCGGTCATGGAGGTGGAAAACCTACCTCAAAGAGGATCGAAGAAGCAGCAGATATCTGGTCCTTTATATTCTATAATATGGGAATTATACCGGCGTATTAGTTTTAACTTGTTATATTAGGAAGCCTTAATTTGTTGTAATACAATGGAATACAACTATATAGTAATAGAGGGGAATATAGGCGCAGGAAAAACTTCTCTGGTGAAAATGATATCAAAACAGTATAATGCCAGAATGATACTGGAACAATTTGCTGATAATCCCTTCCTTCCTAAATTTTATAACGATCAGGAACGATACTCTTTCCCGCTCGAACTTTCTTTTCTGGCTGACAGATATCGTCAACTAAAAACAAAATTGGGTGATCAGGATCTTTTCACAAGTTTTACGATTTCGGATTATTATTTCATGAAAAGCCTGATTTTTGCCAAATCAACACTTGCAGATGATGAATTCCGGCTTTACAGGCAAATATTTAATATTATCTACCAATCATTACCCAAACCGGGTCTTTACGTATATTTACATATGGATATTGAGAAGTTGCTATACAATATTAATTGCCGGGGAAGGGATTATGAGAAATCAATAACTGCTGAATACCTGAGGAAAATCCAAATGGGTTATTTTGAATTCTTTAAGCAGGAAACTGATATAAAAATTCTGGTTATTGATACTTGCAATGTTGATTTTGTCAACAATAATGGTGATTATGAAAACCTGATAAATACAATCTTTGACAAGAAATATCAAAAAGGTATTAATAGAGTTGTTTTGTAGTAGATAAAACTAAATTAATTTGGTTTTGTTGTTATTATTTTATTAGATTTGCATTTATAACAAATCGTGTCTAAACTATTGTATAACAAATAAAAAAGTGATTATGAAAAAAGTTAGTTATTTTGTTTCTCTGGTTCTTACAGTTGCATTACTCAGTAGTTGTGGTGGACTAAACAAGATGTTAAAAGAGGCAGGGAATGTAAATTATCAGGTTGAGCCTGAGGTCCTTGAAACTCATAGTGGTAACGTTGCTGTAGCCATAACGGGCTCTTTCCCTGAAAGTTATTTCAATAAAAAAGCTACCCTGGAAGCTGTTCCTGTACTTGTTTATGAAGGCGGAGAGGTTGAATTTGAACCTGTAACTGTGCAGGGGGAGGATGTTGAAGCTAACAATGAGGTGATTAAATTCACCGGTGATAAATTTAATTATTCGGCAACTGTTCCTTTCAAAGAGGAAATGAGAGTGTCTGAACTGATACTGAAATCTACTGCTTCAATGAAAGATAAATCAGTTACACTGCCTGATGTAAAACTTGCTGATGGCGTTATTGCTACCTCTACCTTAGTCAAGAAAAAGGGTCGCCCGATAATAGTACCTGATAAATTTAAAAGAGTAATTCTGGAATCAAAAGGAGCTGATATTCACTATGTTATAAATCGCGCAAATGTACGCGGTTCAGAACTTAAAGCTGAAGATATTAGTGCGTTGAAAGCTTATCTTATAGAGGCTAGTGAAAAAGTGAATTATGAATTTACCGGAACTGAAGTTTCTGCTTATGCTTCTCCTGATGGTCCTCTCGATCTTAATGAGAAATTATCAGGTAAACGAGCTGAAACAGCAGGGAAATTCTTTAACCGTGAACTCAAGAAAGCTAAGATTGAAGAAGTTAAAAAAGAAGGATTTCTAAAAACCACCAAAACTCCTGAAGACTGGGATGGTTTTAAAGAACTTCTGCAAAAATCAGATGTTCAGGATAAAGAACTTATTCTACGCGTTCTTTCAATGCATTCTGATCCTGTAGTTAGAGAAAAAGAGATTAAAAATATGTCTGAAGCTTTTGAAGTATTGAAAGATGGTATACTACCCAAACTTCGCAGATCAAAACTTATTGTGAATGTAAACGTTGTTGGTTTTTCTGATGAAGAAATACTGAATTATATTGAAAGTAATCCTGATACACTCGGACTTGAAGAGATGCTTTATGCAGCCACACTTACAAAAGATGCCGAAAAGCAACTTAAGTATTACGAAATGGCCGTTGAAAAAGCTCCAAAGTGTTTCCGTGCTATCAATAGTGTAGGATGTACATTGATGAAATTGGGTAAGGTTGAGGAATCTGAAAAGGCATTTACAAAAGCCCAGGAACTTAAGGATGGTGACTATGTAAAGAATAATCTGGGTTTTGTGGCTCTTGTTCAGGGTGACTTTGAAAAAGCACAGGGTTATTTCACTTCAATGGAAAAACTAACTGACGAATCAAACTTTGGACTGGGAACTATTAACCTTGTTAATGGAAATTACCAGGATGCTGTGAATTACTTCGGTACAACCCCTTCAGTTAATGCAGCACTTGCTAAATTGCTCAATGGAAATACAACAGGTGCTAAGAATACACTGGAAGCAATTGACCACGACTGCTTATCGAAAGAGTACCTTTTAGCTGTTGTTGGAGCCAGAATGGATAACGAAAAGGATGTTTTTGATCATTTGAAAGCTGCTGTTGCTGCTAATGATGAGTTGAAGGCTCTTGCTAAAACCGATATGGAATTTGGTAAGTATTTTGAAAATGATACCTTTAAGTCAATAGTTGAATAACAAGATATTATTAAAAGAAAAAAAGAGCGGTTAACCGCTCTTTTTTTTTGCATTATTTTTTAAAATCCAATCGGTTAAATAATTCCCAGAGTACAATTCCGGCGCTTACTGATATATTAAATGAATGCTTTGTTCCAAATTGTGGTATTTCAATACAGAAATCACTTAAATCAACAACTTCCTGCGCAACACCACGTACTTCATGACCGAATATCACGGCATATTTCCCGCTTTTTTTAGCAACGAAATCACCAAGCGGAATTGCCTCTTCAGCTTGTTCAACCGAAATGATTATATAGCCATCATTTTTTAATTCCTTTATGGCTTCCATTGTTGTATCATAGTACTTCCATGGGACTGACTCTGTTGCACCCAGAGCAGTTTTCTGAATATCTTTGTGTGGAGGTTTTGCCGTAATTCCGCAAAGGTAAACTGCCTTAACAAGAAATGCATCTGCAGTCCTGAAAATTGAACCAATATTGTTCATGCTTCGCACATTATCTAATACAACAATAATGGGCGGTTTATCTGCCTTTTTGTACTCATTTACCGACTTCCTTCCAAGCTCACTGTTTTTTAATTTTCTCATTTTATTTTAGTCCTGTTTTTAGGTAAAGATAAGGACTTTGAAGAACATAGCTTCGCAAAGTAATTTTAAAGGTAAATACTATTCAAATGTAATTACAAAATTTGAGTGATTGTAGAAAAAGGCTAAGGCTTTATCAGCTAAAGTTTAAGGTTTTTATGTCTTCATTTTAAACTTGTTCTTTCCCTTTTGTGTTTATTTTTTATGTTAAAAACATATTTCTTTATTTCCTATCTTCTTTTAACCTTAGCCTTAGCCTTAGCCAAATATTTATTAATCAATGAATAACTTTAAAATTCCGATACGTGCAGTTCTACCTTCAAAGCGTCATTATACCTTTTCAAAACTCAATTCCTATAACATATTTTATCCTTTTGGGATATCTTGCAAAAAGAGTATTTTTGGATACTTAACTAAAATCCGCTTATAATGAATCTACACGAATACCAGGGAAAATCAATTCTTAGAAGTTTTGGAGTGAATGTGCCTGTTGAAATGGTTGCTGATACTCCTGAAAAAGCCGTTGAGGCTGCCAGGGAAATAAAATCAGAAACAGGAATGTCAGGTTGGGTAATAAAAGCCCAGATACATGCAGGGGGCAGAGGTAAAGGAGGTGGTGTAAAGCTGGCGAAAACTCTGGATGAAGTTCTGGAGATATCAAAGAAAATGATCGGGATGCAACTGGTTACTCATCAGACTGGTCCTGAAGGAAAAAAAGTAAGTAAAATCCTTATTGGACAAAATGTTTATTATCCCGGAGAATCTGAACCGGAAGAATATTATATGGGTGTATTGCTGAACAGGGCAACAGGCAGGAACACTATTATGTACTCTACTGAAGGTGGAGTTGATATTGAAAGTGTAGCTGAAAAAACACCACACCTGATATATAAAGAAGAGGTTGATCCAAGGGTCGGTATTCAGGCTTTTCAGGCCAGGAAAATTGCATTCAGACTGGGCCTCAGCGGTAAAGCATTAAAAGAGATGGTTAAGTTTGTGATGGCTCTTTATAAAGCTTATGACAGTAGTGACTCTTCTCTGTTTGAGATCAATCCTGTTATGAAAACCTCGGATGATAATATTTTAGCGGTTGATTGTAAAGTGAATATTGATGACAGCGCCCTTTTCCGCCATAAAGATTATGCAGAGATGCGGGACCTTTCAGAAGAAGTTCCGGCTGAAGTGGAGGCCGGCAAGTATGGTCTTAATTTTATCAAGCTTAACGGAAATGTTGGTTGTATGGTGAATGGTGCCGGTCTTGCTATGGCTACAATGGATATTATTAAACTGTCAGGAGGCGATCCGGCAAACTTCCTTGATGTAGGAGGTACAGCTAACGCTGAAACAGTTGAAGCAGGTTTCCGCATTATCCTGAAAGACACCAATGTTAAAACAATTCTGATCAATATCTTTGGAGGAATTGTTCGCTGCGATCGCGTAGCACAAGGTGTTGTTGATGCTTATCACTCGGTAGGAAATATTCCTGTACCGGTAATTGTCCGTTTGCAGGGAACAAATGCTGAAGAGGCTAAGAAGCTGATTGATGATTCCGGGTTAAAAGTTTTTTCAGCAATTACATTGCAGGAAGCCGCTGACCAGGTTAAAAAACTGGTGGTTTGATATTAAGACAATTCACTTAATATTTTCGTGTTTCATCAACCATTTAAACCACTTTCGG